>JADZBR010000120.1 GCA_020852035.1 Caulobacteraceae bacterium | reverse complement strand
GAGCGTGCAGGTGCGCGACCAGGGCTATGAGCGCCCGGTGCTGGTGCGCCACCTGATGGACCATTCCGCAGGCTTCGAGGACCGCGCGCTCGGCCAGCTGTTCGAGCGGGACTTCGACCGGGTGCGCCCGCTGGAGGTCTACCTGCGCCAGGAGCGCCCCAACCGGGTCCGCAACCCCGGCGTCCTCTCCAGCTATTCCAACTACGGCGTCGCCCTCGCCGGCGAGGCGGTGGCCTATGTGTCCGGCCAGCCCTACGAGACCTATGTGGCGCGCAACATCCTGCAGCCGCTGGCGCTCGCCAACACCACCTTCCTGGAGCCGCACCCGCCGAAGAAGGGCCTCGCCGCGCCCATGCCGCCCGCCCTGGCCGCCCAGCTCGCCACGCCCTACCGCTGGACCCCGGCCGGCTTCGAGGCGCGCGAGTTCGAAAACGTGATGCACGCCGCCCCCGCCGGCGGCGCCTCGACCACCGCCGGCGACATGGCGCGCTACATGCAGCTCCTGCTGAATGGCGGCGCCGTCGAGGGCGTAACCATCTACGGCCCGCGCACGGCGACGGCCTTCGCGACCCCGATCGACCCCATGCCGCCGGGGATCAACGGCTGGGCGCATGGCATGATCCAGAGCACCCTGCCCGGCGGCTTCCACGGCTTCGGGCACGACGGGGCGACGATCTCCTTCATGTCGCGGATGGTCGTGGTCCCCGAGCTGAACCTCGGCGTCTTCATCAGCACCAACACCGAAAGCGGGGGGCGACTGGCGCACGTCTTGCCGCAGCGCATCGCCGAGCGGTTCTACGCCGCGCCGCGCGCCCCGGCGAAGGGCGCGCCGGCGCTCAAGGCGGCGGCCGAGGCGTTCGAGGGAACCTACCTGACCACCCGCCGGGCCTACTCCGGCCTGGAAGGATTCGTGATGCGCGTAGCCGGGCAGGTGAAGGCGAGCGTCACCCGCGACGGCGTGCTGCTGACCCAGGGTTTCGACGGGCCAGCGCAGCGGTGGGTGCTCGACGGCCCGGCCGAGCGGGGCCTCTTCCGTTCGGCCGAGACGGGCGAGGCCATGACCTTCGCCATGCGCGACGGGCGCGCCAGGGAGTTCCGCCCCGCCGGCAACGCGGCGGTGTTCCAGCGCGTCGGCCCGCTGGACCAGACCGGCACGCTGGCGATCGTCGGGCTGGTGGCGCTGGCCGCCGCCGCGGCCACCCTGGTCGGCGCGGCCCTGCGGGTGTTCCGCGAAACCCGCCAGGGCGCGGCGCAGCGGCGCGGCGGCATTCTGCAGACCATCCAGGCTATCCTCTGGATCATCGCCGCGACGGGCCTGGCGATGTTCATCGCCGGCGCCGCCGACCGGGCCAAGGCGATCTACGACTGGCCGAACAGCTGGCTGATCATCGCCTCGGCCTGCGCCCTGGTGGCGAGCGTGCTGAACGTCCTGGCGCTGATCCTCACCCCGCTGATCTGGCAGGGCGGCCGGCGGGTCGAGAGCTGGAGCGGGCTACGCAAGGTCGCCTACACCTGGACGGTCCTGGTCTACGGCGCCCTGGGGCTGCTGCTCCTGCGCTGGGGCGCCCTCTTCCCCTGGAGCGCATAGACCCGCACCACGATCCGCTCCCGCTCGGCCTCCCGGCGCTCGACCAGAAGGCGCGCCACCTGCGCGTCGTCGTGGAAGACATAGCCCTTGATCGCGTCGAGGATCGCCTTGGCGAGGTTGTCGAGATCCATCCACGGCGGGTCGCCGGTGTATTCCATGACGATCTCCACCGCGAAGTCGCCGAACGCCGGCCGCGCGCCGCGCCAGACCTTGCGGAAGAACTCGTAGATCAGCGGCTTGTAGTAACGGGTCTGGGTGGTCAGCCCGTCGACCACCACCTCGATGGTCCCGTCCGGCGCCTCCCGCGCGCGGACCTTGCCGTGATGCACCCAGCCGTCATCCATGCGCCTTCCTAGAGCGCGCGCGGTTTGCAGTCTCCCCCGGCGCCGCTAAACCACCGCCGAGGCTTCTGGAGACCCGCGATGACCACGACCCGCACCGAGACCGACACCTTCGGCCCGATCGAGGTCGACGCCTCGCGCTACTGGGGCGCCCAGACCCAGCGCAGCCTCGGCAACTTCAAGATCGGCTGGGAGAAGCAGCCGAAGCCGGTGATCAAGGCCCTGGGCGTGGTCAAACGCGCCGCCGCCGAGGCCAACATGGCGCTCGGCCGCCTCGATCCGGAGATCGGCGCCGCCATCGTCGCGGCGGCCCAGGAAGTGATCGACGGCAAGCTCGACGACCACTTCCCGCTGGTGGTCTGGCAGACCGGCTCGGGCACCCAGTCGAACATGAACGCCAACGAGGTGATCTCCAACCGCGCCATCGAGATGCTGGGCGGCGAGATGGGCTCGAAAAAGCCCGTCCACCCCAACGACCACGTCAACATGAGCCAGTCGTCCAACGACACCTACCCGACGGCCATGCACATCGCCTGCGCCGAGGAGGTGGCCCGCTCGGTGATGCCGGCGCTGGAGCACCTGCACGCGGCCCTGAAGGTGAAGACCGAAGCCTTCGCCCACATCATCAAGATCGGCCGCACCCACACCCAGGACGCCACGCCCCTCACGCTGGGTCAGGAGTTCGGCGGCTACTCCCACCAGACGGCGATGGCCGTTCGACGGATCAAGGAGACCCTCTACGGCCTCTATGAACTCGCCCAAGGCGGCACGGCGGTCGGCACCGGCCTCAACGCCCCGGTGGGCTTCGCCGAGAAGGTGGCCGAGCGGATCGCCGCGATCACCCACCTGCCCTTCGTCACCGCCCCCAACAAGTTCGAGGCCCTGGCCGCCCACGACGCCATGGTGTTCAGCCACGGCGCCCTGAACTCGGCCGCCGCCAGCCTCTTCAAGATCGCCAACGACATTCGCTTCCTGGGCTCGGGCCCGCGCTCGGGCCTGGGCGAACTCTCGCTGCCGGAGAACGAGCCCGGCTCCTCGATCATGCCCGGCAAGGTGAACCCCACCCAGTGCGAGGCGCTGACGATGGTCTGCGCCCAGGTGTTCGGCAACCAGACGGCCATGACCGTGGCCGGCGCCTCGGGCCACTTCGAGCTCAACGTCTTCAACCCGGTGATGGCCTACAACTTCCTGCAGACCTGCCGGCTGCTGTCGGACGCGGTGGTCAGCTTCACCGACAACTGCGTGGTCGGCATCGAGGCGCGCGAGGACAACATCAAGGCGGCCATGGAGCGCTCGCTGATGCTGGTGACGGCGCTGGCCCCCAAGATCGGCTACGACAACGCCGCCAAGATCGCCAAGACCGCCCACAAGAACGGCACCACCCTGCGCGACGAGGCGGTGGGCGGCGGCTATGTCACCAACGAGGAATTCGACGCCCTGGTGCGCCCGGAGAAGATGATCTCGCCGGGGTGAGCAAAGCGCGCTATGGTTGCGCGCATGGGCAAGGTCGAACTGAAGCTCGAGATCGACGCGGACCTGCTCGGCCATGCGCGCGACGCCGGCCTCGACCCTTCGACGGTGCTGGAAAGCGAGCTGCGACGCCGGCTCCGGCCGGGTGGGGTGCAGGAGCGCGGCCGAGACTGGTCCGCCGAAGCCCCGATGGCCGATACGCCCGAGGCGCGCGCCGCCCGATGGGCGGAGGAGAACGCCGAGGCGATCAAGGAGCACAACGCCTGGATTGCCAAGCATGGCCTCGTGGGCGACGAGTGGCGGAAATGGTGATTGCGCCAGTTTGACGTCTACGAGAACCCGTCGCCTCGCAGGCGGGAGGAGGACATCCGGCGCGCCCTCGATCGCCTCTTCACTGGCTTCTAGGCGCTGCGGCTCACCGCGAAGGCGGCCAGGTCGTTCAGCGCCGGCCGCCAGCTGTTGGAGGCGAAACCTTCCAGTTCCGCCTGCGCCTGGGCGGCATACTCATCGGCCAACTGCAGCGTCGCCTCGCCGGCGCCGGTGGAGGCCACCAGCTCGCGGGCGCGGCGGAAGTCGTCGTCCACCTTCTGCAGCTTGCTGACCGTGCGTTCCCAGAAGGCCGTCTCGCGCGCGCCGGACCGCTGGATGGCCAGCAGCAGCGGCAGGGTCGCCTTGCCTTCCCGGAAGTCGTCGCCGGGGTTCTTGCCGAGCGCCTCGGACGTGCCGGAATAGTCGAGCGCATCGTCCACCAGCTGGAACGCCAGGCCCAGGCTCGTGCCATAGGCCCGCATCGCCGTGCGCTGCTCGGGGCTCGCGCCGGCCGAGATCGCGCCGGCTTCGGCCGCGGCGGCGAACAGCTCGGCGGTCTTGGCGCGGATGATGTCGAGGTAGGTGTCCTGCGTCAGGTTCAGGTCGTGGGCGCTGGTCAGCTGCAGCACCTCGCCCTCGGAGATCACCCGGCTGGCGCGGGCCAGCACCTCCAGCGCCTCCATCGAGCCGGCCTCGACCATCAGCTCGAAGGCGCGCGAGAACAGGAAGTCGCCCACAAGCACCGCCGCCGGCGCGCCCCAGATCAGGTGCGCGGCCACCTTGCCGCGGCGCAGCTCGGACGAATCCACCCCGTCGTCGTGCAGCAGGGTGGCGGTGTGGATGAACTCCACCGCCGTCGCCAGCTTCAGGCAGGCGTCGTCCTCGGCCCCGCAGAGCCGCGCCGCCGCCACCGTCAACAGCGGGCGCAGCCGCTTGGCCGAGCCGCCGATCAGGTGCTCGGCCAGCGCCGGGATCACCGCCACGGGGCTTTGCATGCGGTCGCGGATCAGGGCGTCGACCGCCGCCATGTCCGGCGCGGCCAGCGCGATCAGGATCTCGATCGAGCGCTCAGGACGGGAAATGGCCGCGGCGGCGTCCAAGCAGGTTACGTCTCCGAAAGTCGCGGGCGCGACAACGCCCACGGGATAGGGCACGGTCGCGCCCTTCACAAGGCTTGGCGGCATGGCGGGGCAAGACGACGCGATCACCGAGGACGCGGTGCTGGGCGGCCGGGTGCGGCTTCTCCAGCCGGCGCGCGGCTATCGCGCCGGGCTCGACGCGGCCCTGCTGGCGGCGGCCTGCGACGCAGCGCCCGGCCAGCGGGTGCTGGAGGCCGGCTGCGGCGTCGGCGGCGCGCTGCTGGCGGCGGCGGCGCGACGGCCGGACGTGGCCTTCACGGGCGTCGAGCGGGACGCCGAGGCGGTAGCCCTTTGCACCCGTAATGCCGCCGCCAGCGGCCTCGCCGACCGGGTGACGGTGATCGAGGGCGAAGTCGAGCAGCCCTTCCGCCGCCTCGGTCTGGAGCGCTTCGACGCGGTGATGGCGAACCCGCCGTTCTTCGACGATCCGGCGGCTCTGCGCGGCCCCTCCCCCGCAAAGCGCGGCGCCTGGATGGCTGACGCCGGCCTTGACGCGTGGACCAACTTCCTGCTGGCGGCGGCGCGGGACGGCGGCTCGATCACCTTGATCCACCGGGCGGACCGCCTGGCCGACATCCTGGCCGCCTTGAGCGCCAAGGCCGGTTCCTTCGCCGTGCGGCCGGTGCACCCGTTCGCCGACCAGCCGGCCAAGCGGGTGCTGGTGCGCGCGGCGCGCGGCGGCAAGGCCCCGCGGCGCATGCTGCCGCCGCTGGTTCTGCCCGCGCGCGAGGGCGACAAGCACGCCGCGCAGGTGGAGGCCATCCTGCGCGGCGAGGCCGATCTGCCTTGGACCTAGGCGGCCACGGCCGCGCTGGCCTGCGTCAGCAGCACCTCGGCGATCTGCACCGCGTTCAACGCCGCGCCCTTGCGCAGGTTGTCGCCGGTGACGAACAGCACCAGGCCGTGCTCCACCGTCGGGTCGGGCCGCAGGCGGCCGACGAACACCGGGTCGCGCCCGGTCGCCGCCAGCGGGTTGGGCGCATCCTCCAGCACCACGCCCGGCGCGGCGGCGAGCAGGGCGGTGGCCGCCTCGACGCTGATCGGCCGCTCGAACTCGGCGTTGATCGACAGCGAGTGGCCGGTGAACACCGGCACGCGCACGCAGGTGCCGCTGACCGGCAGGCCGGGGATCTCCAGAATCCTGCGGGTCTCGTCGCGCAGCTTGACCTCCTCCTCGGTGGAGCCGTCCTCCACCAGCCGGTAGTTCAGCGGCGTGACGTTGAAGGCCAGCGGCACGGTCCACTTCTGCGGCGGCGGGAAGGCGACCGCCCCGCCGTCCCGCGCCAGCGCCGCCCCGCCGTCAGCCACGGCGCGCACCTGCGCCTCCAGTTCACGGATGCCGGCCACGCCCGCGCCGGAGGCGGCCTGGTAGGTGCTGGCCACGAGGCGCTTCAGCCCCGCCGCCGCGTGCAGCGGCCCCAGCACCGGCATGGCGGCCATGGTGGTGCAGTTGGGGTTGGCGACGATGCCCTTCGGGATGCTCGTCAGGGCGTGCGGATTGACCTCGGCGACCACCAGCGGCACGTCCGGATCGCCCCGCCAGGCCGAGGAGTTGTCGATCACGATCGCCCCGGCCGCCGCCGCCCGGGGCGCCAGTTCCAGCGAGGTCGAACCGCCCGCCGAGAAGAAGACGATGTCGAGGCCGGCGAAGTCGGCGCTGGCGGCGTCCTCCACCACCACCTCGCCGCCGCGCCAGGGCAGCCGCGTCCCCGCCGAGCGGGCCGAGGCGAAGAGGCGCAGCGAGGCCAGTGGGAAGTCCCGTTCGTCCAGCAACTGGCGCATCATCTCGCCGACCAGGCCGGTGGCGCCGACCACGCCGACGTGCGGCGGGCGGGAAGCGGAAAATCGAAGGGTCATGTCTCGTGCGTCTCCTGAAGGTGCGGAGGCGCGAGGATCAGCCGATCTTGGGAATGGCCGCCCCGCGCATCGGCGGGGCTTTGGCTAAGGGCTCGCTCGTCAGACGCGCGCACCCGCCAACGCCCCGCCGCGGCGGGTCGTTTTCGGGGTAATCGCTTTGGTCGTGCGAACGAACATCGGCGGGCGCTCTAGCATGGGGGTGATGGGCGCGCAAACCGGGCTGCCTTTACCTCCCCCGCGAAGCGGCGGGAGGTGAAGCTACCGCGACAGCACGAACGCCGTCGTCAGGATGACGATCAGCATCATCAGCGCCCCGATCCGCGGATAGTCCGAGAACCTGTACCCGCCCGGCCCCATCACCAGCATGTTGTTGTGGTGCCCGATGGGGGTCAGGAAGTCCGACGAGGCGCCGATCAGCACCGCCAGCAGGAAGGCGTCGACGTCCGCGCCCAGCGCCCTCGCCGCCTGCACCGCCACCGCCCCCATCACCACGGCCGTCGCCACATTGTTGAGGAACATCGAGAACACCGCCGTCGCCGCGGTCAGCGCCGCCAGCGCCCAGAACGGGCTGACGCCGGTCAGCGCCTCGGTCAGCCAACTGGCGGTGATGGCGGCCGCGCCCGAGGAATCGAAGCTCTGGCCGATCGGGATCATCGCGCCCAGCAGCACCACCGTCGGCCAGTCCACCGACTGGTAGATGTCCAGCGGCGGCACGAAGCGGGCGGCGGTCATGATCGCCGCCGCGGTGACGAACGAGAGGGCCGGCGAGACGCCGAACGCCGCGGTCGCCACCACCGCGGCGGTGTAGATCGCCAGCACCAGCAGCGCCCGGCGGGCCGGCGGGGCGGCGGTGATCTTGCGGTCGACCTCCAGCAGGCGCGCATAGCGGGCGTAGCTGGCCAGCATGTCGCCCGAGCCCTGGATGAACAGCTGGTCGCCGGCCTGGATGTGCATGGCGCCCAGGGGCTTGCGCTCGCGCGCCATCCTGAGGCTGCCGGCGATCACCCGTAGGTCGCCATCGGTCTGCGCCTCGACGGCGTTGTAGGAGAGCCCCTCCAGCACCGAGCCGTCGGCCACCACCAGGCGCGAGACCACCGCATTGGCCGCCGGGCTGCGCGGGATGTCGTAGCGCAGGTCGACCTTCCCGCCCGCCTCCCAGGGGTCGGCGCGGGCCGAGACGATCACCGTGTCGCCCGGCTGCAGGATGTCGTCGTCGGCCAGGGTGACGCGTTCGTGCCCGCGCCAGACGGCCAACTGGGCGATCTCGGCCCCGCGGAGCCGGGTCTGCACGTCCGCCCAGCGCAGGCGCAGGTTTTCGGTCGAGTGCAGTTCGAAGACCCTCAAGGGCTCCTCGACGCCCGCTTCGGCGCCGGTGTCGCGCCGCGGGGCCAGCCGCCAGCCGACGATCATCAGATAGGCCAGGCCCGCCACCGTCACCGCGCCGCCCACCGGGGTCATGTCGAAGAAGTGAAAGCCCTCGCCCAGTTCGGCTTCGCGGACGCTGGAGAGGATCAGGTTGGCCGGCGTGCCGATCAGGGTGGTCATGCCGCCCAGGATGGTGGCGAAGGAGAGCGGCATCAGCCCGACCGCCGGGCTGATGTTCTCGTCGCGGCACAGGCGGATCATCACCGGCATGATGATCGCCAAGGCGGCGATGTTGTTCATGAAGGCCGAGAGCACCGCCCCCAGCGCCAGCAGGATCGCCATCTTCGCCGCCAGCGGCGCCCGGGTCGGCGTGACCGCGCGGACCACCAGGCTGGCGGCGCCCGAGAGCTCGACCGCCCGGCCGATGATCAGCACCGCGGCGACGGTGATGACGGCGGAATCGGCGAAGCCCGAGAAGGCCGCCTTGCCAGGCACCAGGCCGATGGCCACGGCGATCATCAGGCTGACCACCGCCACCAGGTCGGGGCGCACGCGGTCGCTGACGAACGCGACCAGGGTCACGACCAGCAGTCCGGCGCTCAGGAGCGCAGGTGTGATCTCAGGAAGGATCGTCTACCCCATCGCCCGCGAGACGCGGGTCCCATGCCTTGAGGCATGAAACCCGCAAATCCCGTGTTCGATCCAGGGGATTCAGTTGCGTGCGGTGTCGACCAGCTTGTTTTTGCTGATCCACGGCATCATCGCCCGCAGCCGCGCGCCCACTTCCTCGATCTGGTGCTCGCCGCCGCGCCGGCGGGTGGCCTTGAAGCTCGGCTGGCCGGCCGCGTTCTCGGCCATGAAGTCGCGCACGAAGCGGCCGGACTGGATGTCCTCCAGCACGCGCTTCATCTCGGCCTTGGTTTCCGGCGTCACGATGCGCGGGCCGGTCACGTACTCGCCGTATTCGGCGGTGTTGGAGATCGAGTAGTTCATGTTGGCGATGCCGCCTTCGTAGATCAGATCCACGATCAGCTTCACCTCGTGCAGGCACTCGAAATAGGCCATCTCCGGCGCATAGCCGGCTTCCACCAGGGTCTCGAAGCCGGCGCGGATCAGCTCCACCAGGCCGCCGCAGAGCACCGCCTGCTCGCCGAACAGGTCGGTCTCGCACTCCTCGCGGAAGTTGGTCTCGATGACCCCCGAGCGACCGCCGCCGATGGCCGAGGCATAGGCCAGGCCGAAGTCGAGCGCGTTGCCGGTCGGGTTCTGGTGCACCGCGATCAGGCACGGCACGCCGCCCCCCTTCTCGTATTCGCCGCGCACGGTGTGGCCCGGACCCTTGGGCGCGACCATCAGCACGTCGAGCGTGTCTTTCGGCTCGATCAGGTTGAAATGGATGTTCAGGCCGTGGGCGAACATCAGCGCCGCGCCGTCCTTGATGTGCGGGGCGATCTCGTCGCGATAGATGTCGCGCTGCAGTTCGTCGGGCGCGAGGATCATCAGGGCGTCGGCCCAGGCGGCGGCTTCCGGCACGCTCATCACCTTCAGGCCGTCGGCTTCCACCTTCTTGGCCGTGG
>JADZBR010000119.1 GCA_020852035.1 Caulobacteraceae bacterium | reverse complement strand
GGACCGGCGCTCGGCCATCAGGCCCATCGTGAGCTCGGCCATGCCCAGATAGAACAGGATCATGACCGGGGCCACGAAGGCGAACTCGATCGCCGAGACCCCGCGGATGTCCTTGAAGAGGTTTTTCAGCATGACGGCGGCGTGGTCACGGAGCCGTAGGGCTCGTTGCGGAAGACGGTGACGGAGGTCAGCAGGCGCTTGTTGTTCCCCAGGTTGACCAGCGAACTGTTCAAGAGCGGCGTGTAGAGCGTCCATTCGTAGAACGCGCGGACCAGCACGATGTTGGTCGGCCCGCCCGGCTGGAAGCAGCTGTTGGCCTCATTGAACTCCGGATCGGCCCCGCCCGCCGGGTCGGTGGTCGTCGGCGGAGCGTCCTTGACGTCCTCGAACAATTCGAAGGTGCGCACATCGACCTTCAGGGCCGACGCGCAGCCTGCCTGCAGCCAGAGCATGCGGCTGCAGATAGCCGCCTTGAAGGTCTCGGCCGTGCCGCCTTCGCTCTGGAACTCGCCAGTGCGGATCTGGCGCGCCATACGGCCGACCGCGTTGTCCAGCGTCACGTCGACGAAGAACACCATCCCCAGCTCGATGATCGCCCATACCAGCAGGAAAAACGGCAGGGCGACCAGGCCGAACTCAACCGCCGTGGAGCCGCTTTCGGCGCGCCGAAATCGCCGCCAGATGCCCGGCTTCGATGGTTTCGCAGTGCACATGGCCCCCGATAGTCCCCTCTGGTCGGGTCAGACTACCGGCACGTCCCTAATGCGAGGTTTAAGGCTTGCCCGCGGCCCCGGAGGCTTGCTCGGCATGCTCGGTGTAAGGGGTGGCGTGGGCCTTGTAGATCGTCTCCACCTCGCCCGGCAGGGGCGTGCGTTCGCAGCGGCCGGCGCAGGCGTAGTTGGTGACGTTCGGGCCCCGATAGAAGGAAACCCGGTTGGCGTCCGACGAACCCACCACCACCTCGCGGTCGATGATCGTGCGGCCCGCCGCGTCCACCACCATCAGGTTGGTGATGCCATAGCCCTTGCCCAGCACCAGCAGGCTGGTGGGGCTGAGCATGGACACGTCGACGACGGTCGGGTTGCTGACCACCACGTCACGGGCCGGCGCCGGCAGCGAAAGCCGCAGGCTCTGGTCCAGATTGACCGTCATCGTCTGGGCCTGGGCGGCCGTCGCGGCGGCGGCCAGAAGTGCGGCGAGAACGAGGCGCATGACGCGAACCCTTCAAATCGGAGCGTCAGATTGTGAGCGGAATGGTCAACAAAGCCTGAAGAAATCGGCCCTCGCGAGCGCGAGAATCATAATGTGAAACGGGCCAAAACGCACCCTGGAAGACCTTATGTTTAACAGATAATAATAGTAAACTCAAGTATACCAAAGAAAATTCTCGCCATAATTGCCACATTTACTCGACATTAAGCGCGGCCTTGCAAATTGGCGTCGTTATCGGGGCGAGCAGGCCACAAGGCTTGATCCCTCAAATGTCTGCTCGCAGCAAAGGAGATCGAGCAATGACCAAGTTTGTGAACCGCTTTGTGAAAGACGAGTCTGGCGCCACGGCCATCGAATACGGCCTGATCGCCGCCCTGATCGCCGTCGCGATCATCGCCGTGCTCGGCACGATCGGCACCAACCTGAACACCAAGTTCAACGCGGTTTCCAGCGGCCTGGGCTAAGCTAATTATTGGGGGGAGCCGGGTTTCCGGCTCCCCCTATACTTTTTAGAGGAGGCGACTTTGATGCGTATTATCGCCTTCATGCACCGCTTGCGTTCCGACAGCGGCGTGACTTCCATAGAATACGCCCTGATCGCCAGCCTGATCTCGATCGCCATCCTGGGCGGTCTGACGGCCCTTAGCGGCGGTCTTCAGCTCAACTACCAAGACACCGCCGACAAGATCGCCGCCGCCGGCAGCTGAGCGGCGCGAACCTTCGGGCATCAATCATCCCTTCACCGGCGATCCCTTAGGCTGGTCCCGTCTTCACGGAGCCGCCGATGCCTCACCTGCTTCAGCTCGTCCTGATCCTGGCGTTTCCGGCGCTGATGATCGTCGCGGCGCTTCGCGACTGCTCCACCTTCACCATTCCCAACTGGATTTCCCTGGCCCTGCTGGGGCTCTTTCCATTGGCGGCCTTCGCGGTCGGCCTGCCGCTGCCGGCGATCGGGCTGGCGCTGCTGCTGGGCGTCGGCGGCCTGCTGGTCGGAATGGGGATGTTCGCCGCGGGCTGGATCGGCGGCGGCGACGCCAAGATCCTGGCGGCGGCGACCCCGTGGCTGGGTCTGGCGGCCCTCGGGCCGTTCCTGGTGGTGACCGCGGTGGCCGGCGGCGGCCTGGCGGTCTTCCTCCTGTTCATGCGCTCGGGTCAGATCTCGCCGCTGCTGGCGCAGGGACCGACCTGGCTGGCGCGCCTGGCCACGCGGGGAGAGAACGTTCCCTACGGCGTGGCGATCGCCGTCGGCGCCCTGAGCGCCTTTCCGGCCTCGGACATCGCCCAAAGGGTTCTTGTCGGTTTCTAGGCGCAGCTTAGGCGCGCGTTAACTATGGCGGCCGAAGTTGCGGAGCGTCGCCAGTAGGGCGACGTCCGAATCAGGGCCGGGGCGGCGGACGCCCGCCGGTCCGGCGTCCACGCCGCCTTCAGGCGGAAATCAAAGGCCGAGCATGCGCCCGGTTCGCATTGTCATCCTGGTCGTCGCGGCGGTGGCCGCCATCGGCCTGGCTTTCCTGGTCCGCGGCATGATGGCTCCCAAGCCGCAACCCGCCGCCACCCTCGCCTCCGCTCCGGAAGCCAAGCCGATGGCCCGTGTGCTGGTCGCCAAGCGCGACCTGCCGATCGGCACGGCCCTGACCGCCGCCGACATGGCCTGGCAGGACTGGCCGGCGGAAGCGCTCAACGCCGCCTTCGTGACCGACGGCGCGCCGCCTCAGGCGAAGGACGCCGACAAGGGCCTGCTGAAGACCGCCGCCAAGGCCGCGACCGAGCTGGCGACCGATTCGCCGGCGATGGCGGCCTTCGAAGGCGCGCTGGTGCGCGAGCCGATCGCCGCCGGCGAGCCGATGACCGCGCGCAAGGTCGTGCGCGGCGGCGAGGGCGGCTACATGTCGGTGATGCTCTCCCCGGGCATGCGGGCGATCGGCGTGCCGGTGAACAGCGAGACCGGCGCCGGCGGCTTCATCCTGCCCGGCGATCGGGTGGACGTGCTGCAGGCGCGCCGCAGCGAGGAAGCTGAGAAGGGCTTCGTCACCCAGGCGGTGCTGACCAACGTCAGGGTGCTGGCCATCGACCAGGCCACCGAGCCCGCCAAGGATTCCAAGGCCCTGGTCGGCGCCGTGGCGACCCTCGAGGTGGCCGCCGCCGATGTCGAGAACCTGGCCCGCGCCAAGGCGCAGGGCGACCTGACCCTGGTGCTGCGGTCCTACGCGGACCTCGCCGGCGGCCGCACGCCGCCCCGCCAGGTCGCCTCCGGCGTGCGGATCTTCCGGGCCGGCAAACCTTCCGAGGTGACGGTGCAATGAGAACGCCCTGGACGCTTCTTGCGCTCGCGGCCGGCCTGGCGTTCGCCGGGCCGGGCCGGGCGCAACCCGTGACCCAGACCGCGCAGGCCCCGGCCGTGGCCGCCGCCAGCGCCGCCGCCGCCGCGGCGGTGGTGCGGGTCGACCTCTCGGCCGGCGCCTCCCAGTCGCTGTCGCTGCCGCGCGGCAAGTCGGCGATCATCGAGCTGCCCGTCGACGTCCGCGACCTCCTGGTCACCAACCCGGCGGTGGCCGACGCGGTGCTCCGCTCGCCGCGCCGCATCTATGTGCTGGGGATGGCCTCGGGCCAGACCGACGCGGTGTTCTTCGACGCCGCCGGGCGCCGCATCCTGTCGCTGGACATCCGCGTCGACCAGGACACCAGCGCCGTCGCCCAGACCATCAACCGCATCGTTCCCGGCTCGCGCGTGCAGGTCGATGCGATGAACGACAGCCTCATCCTCTCGGGCCAGGTGGCCAGCGCCGCCGACGCCGACCGCGCCGTGCAGATCGCCCGGGCCAGCGTCGCCAAGCCCGAGCAGGTGCTGAACATGCTCAGCATCGCCGGCAAGGACCAGGTGATGCTGAAGGTCCGCATCGTCGAGATGCAGCGCAGCGTCATCAAGCAGCTGGGCTTCAACACCAGCGCCCTGCTCGGCCAACTGGGCGAGCCGCAGTACCTGTTCAACAACAGCCCCGGCTTCGGCATCAACGGCAAGCTGCTCGGCGGCCTGACCGGCGGCTATGACCTGAACACCACCAAGCAGCCGGTGCTGCAGGTGCCTTGCGCCCCCGGGTCGCAGGACAAGTGCGACATCGTCGTCCGGGACGCCACCGCGGCCGCCAACTGGGACACGGCCACCATCAAGGACACCGCCGGCAGCCCGGGCCTGAACAAGGCCAGCGGCATGATCCAGGCGTTCGAGCGGGTCGGCCTGGTCCGCACCCTCGCCGAGCCCAACCTCACCGCCGTCTCCGGCGAAACGGCCACCTTCCTGGCCGGCGGCGAGTACCCCGTGCCGGTCGGCCAGGACAACACCGGGCGGGTGACCATCACCTTCAAGCCCTTCGGCGTCGGCCTCAACTTCACGCCGGTGGTGCTGTCGGGAGGACGGATCGCGATGCGCATCTCCACCGAGGTCTCCGAGCTGACCAACACCGGATCGTTCTCCGTCAGCAACGGCAACGGCTCGGCCGGCCTCACCATCCCGGCGCTGAGCGTGCGCCGGGCCGAGACCAGCGTCGAGCTGCCCTCCGGCGGCTCGATGATGATCGCCGGCCTGCTGCAGGAGAACACCAAGCAGGCGATCGATTCCCTGCCGGGCGTGATGAACCTGCCGGTCCTCGGCGCGCTGTTCCGCAGCCGAGACTATCTCTCCGGCGAAACCGAGCTGGTGGTGATCGTCACCCCCTACCTCGTCTCGCCCACCAGCCCGCAGAACCTGCAGACCCCGGTCGATGGTTTGAAGATCGCCTCGGACCCCGAGACGGTCCTGCTCGGCAAGCTCAACAAGACCATGAAGACTTCCACCGCCGCCGTCGCCGGGCGCAGCTATCAGGGACCCTTCGGGTACGTGATCGAATGATCCAGCCGACGCACCGATTCCTTCTCGTCACGGCGCTGGCCTCGTTGGGCCTGGGCGCCTGCGTCACCGGCGGCTCGCGCGACGAGCTGGCCGCGGAGATCCGCACGCCGACAGAGCAGCACGCGATCGACGTCGACCGCAGGCCCGAAGAGATCCGGCTGAAGGTCCACGCGCAGGGCCTGTCGCCCAACCAGGACGCGGTGCTGGCGCGGTTCGTCGACGGCTGGCGCGAGGCGAACGGGGGCGAGATCGTCATCCAGGCGCCCAACGGCGAGGGCGATCCGGCGGCGGTGCACCGCATGGTCGAGGGCGTGCGCCACCTGCTGGCCGAGACCGGCGCGCCGCGCGAGGCGATCCGCATCGTTGGCTACGACGCCCGCGGCCAGGGCGCCGCGCCGCTGATCGTCGGCTACGAGCGCTATGTCGCCCTCGGCCCGCAGTGCGGCCAGAACTGGAGCAGCATCACCCGTTCGATGAACAACAAGGTGCACCCCAACTTCGGTTGCGCGGTGACCGCCAACATGGCCGCCCAGATCGCCGATCCGCGCGACCTGATCGAGCCGCGCCGCATGGACCCCGCCGACGCCGGGCGCCGGGGCGTGGTGATCGAGAAATATCGGGCCGGCGAACCCACCGCGGCCACCGGCGCCGAAGCGTCCAGCGGCGCGATCGCCAAAGCGGTCGAGTAGGGAGCCATAGCGATGAAGCCGCAGACTTCCAGTTCCGATCCCTTCGACCTCGACTTCGAGGCCGACGACGACTTCAAGGGCGCCGCCGACCGGTGGAGCGAGCCCGCCACGGCCCCGGCGCGCGCCGAGGACCCGTTCGCCGACCTGCCCGAGGTCGAGCGCGGCGAACGCCTGGTGCTGCCGGAGGAGGACTACCGCCCGCCGGCCGCCGAGCCGGCGCGTCCGCAGGGTCCGGTCGGCGAACTGCACGCCGCCGCCGAGGCCGCCTTCGGCGAGCCGATGGCCCCGCGCATCGCCATCCACGTGTTCTGCGCCTCGCCCGAGACCGCCGAGGTCGCCGAGCGGGGCGCCGCGGACCGGCGCATGGAACGGGCCGCCACGGTGGTGCGCACGGGCGGCCTGGCCGCCGCCCTGGAGCACTACCGCACCCAGGCCACGCCGCCGCTGGTGATGATCGAGAGCCTGGACACCGGGCCCCAGCTGCTGGCTTCGCTCGACAGCCTGGCCGAGGTTTGCGACCCGGGCACCAAGGTGATCGTCATCGGCGTGGCCAACGACATCGCCCTCTACCGAGAGCTGATCCGCCGCGGCGTCAGCGAGTATCTGGTGCCGCCGTTGGAGCCGCTGCAGCTGGTGCGCGCGGTCACCACCCTCTACGCGGATCCCGCCGCGCCCTTCATGGGCCGGCAGGTGGCCTTCTGCCCGGCGAAGGGCGGTGTCGGCTCCTCGACCCTGGCGCACAACGTCGCTCACTCGATCGCCGAGCGGCTGCACACCAACGCGGTGCTGGTGGACTTCGACCTGGCCTTCGGCACCGCCGGCCTCGACTTCAACCAGGACCCGTTGCAGGGAATCGCCGAGGCGCTGAACGAGCCCGACCGGCTGGACCCGGTGCTGATGGACCGGATGATGGCCCGCTGCTCGGACCGACTGAACCTGTTCGCCGCGCCGGCCAACCTCAACGACGACTACGAGCTGGACCAGGACGCCTGCGAGGCCGTGGCGCAGAAGATTCGCGGCGCCGCGCCGTTCATCGTCCTCGACCTGCCGCATGCCTGGACCGCCTGGAAACGTCGCATCCTGGTCTCTTCGGACGACCTGGTCGTGGTGGCCACGCCGGACCTCGCTTCGCTGCGTAACGCCAAGAACATCGTTGACCTGGTCCGCCGGGCCCGGCCGAACGACGCCCCGCCGCGGCTGGTGCTGAACCAGGTGGGGGTCCCCGGCCGGCCGGAGATCCCCGCCAAGGAATTCGGCGACGCCATCGGGGTGGCGCCGTCGGTGAGTCTGCCGTTCGAGCCCAAGCTGTTCGGCCAGGCGGCCAACAACGGCCAGATGCTGGGCGATGTCGGGGTCAAGGGCTCCAAGGCGGTCGAGGGACTCGACCAGTTGGCCGAGCAGATCAGCCGCCGCGAGCCGCCACCGGCCGAGAAGGCCTCGCTGCTCTCGGGCCTCTTCAAGCGGAAGTGAGTTAGGTGTTCGGCAAGCGCGCAGGAGAACCGCAAGCGGCAGCGCCGCCGCCGCCCGCCGTCGAGGCGGCCATCGCCACGCGCCCGCAACGCATCGACCCGCCCGCCGCCGCGCCGCCGGCGGCGAAGCCGGCGGCATCGGCCTCGCCGGCCGGCGCCTCGGCGCCGAAGATCGCCGCCGCCTTTGAGCAGCTTCGCGCCGCCCAGGCGCCGGGGTCGGGGCCGGCCACCGAGGTGGTGCGCGAGCAGAGCGACTACTACCACGCCACCAAGACCACGATCTTCAACGCCTTGATCCAGACCCTCGACCTGGCGCAGCTCGCCCAGCTCGATCCGAAGACGGCGGCCGAGGAAATCCGCGAGATCGTCGCCGAACTGGTGGCGATCAAGAACGTCTCGATGTCGGTGTCCGAGCAGGAGCACCTGGTCCAGGACATCATCAACGACGTCCTCGGCTACGGCCCGCTGGAGCCGCTGCTGGCCCGCGACGACATCGCCGACGTGATGGTCAACGGCGCCCAGCGGGTGTTCATCGAAGTCGGCGGCAAGGTGCAGCTGACCAACGTGCGCTTCCGCGACAACACCCAGCTGATGAACATCTGCCAGCGGATCGTCAGCCAGGTCGGCCGCCGGGTCGATGAAAGCTCGCCGATCTGCGACGCGCGCCTGCCCGACGGCTCGCGCGTGAACGTCATCGCCCCGCCGCTGGCGCTGGACGGCCCGACGCTCACCATTCGGAAGTTCAAGAAAGACAAGCTGACGATGAAGAACCTGGTGGAGTACGCCTCCATCAGCCCCGAAGGGGCGCGGGTTCTGGGCGTCATCGGCGCCTGCCGGTGCAACACCATCATCTCCGGCGGGACGGGTTCGGGGAAGACCACCCTGCTCAACACCATGACCGCCTTCATCGACCCCACCGAGCGGGTGGTGACCTGCGAGGACGCCGCCGAGCTGCAGCTGCAACAGCCGCACGTGGTGCGTCTGGAGACGCGGCCGGCCAACCTGGAAGGCCAGGGGCAGGTGACCATGCGCGACCTGGTCAAGAACTGCCTGCGGATGCGCCCCGAGCGGATCATCGTCGGCGAAGTGCGCGGCCCGGAGGCGTTCGACCTCCTGCAGGCCATGAACACTGGCCACGACGGCTCGATGGGCACCCTGCACGCCAACTCGCCGCGCGAATGCATCAGCCGGGTCGAATCCATGATCACGATGGGCGGCTACGGCCTGCCGTCCAAATCGATCCGCGAGATGATCGTGGGTTCGGTGGACGTGATCATCCAGGCCGCCCGCCTGCGCGACGGCTCGCGCCGCATCACCCACATCACCGAGGTGGTCGGCCTGGAAGGCGACGTGATCATCACCCAGGACCTCTTCGTCTACGAGATCACCGGCGAGGACGAGAACGGCAACGTGGTCGGCCGCCACCGTTCCACCGGCATCGCCCGGCCCAGGTTCTGGGAGCGCGCCCGATACTTCGGCCTCGACCGCGAGCTGGCCGAAGCCCTCGACGCGGCGGAGTAGCCGCCGATGGGTTCCAACCTGGTCATCATCCTGGTCGCCGTGCTCGGTTTCGTAGCCGTCGCCGGCTTCGGCTTCGTGTTCGCGGGAGGCGAGGGCGATCAGGCGCGGGCCCTCAAGCGCGCCCAGACCATCGTTGGCCGCGCCGACGAGCGCAATCCCCGCGCGCGCCAGGCTGGCTCCAACCAGGAAGTCCGCCGCAAACAGATCCTCAAGACCCTGCGCGAGCAGGAACGGCAGCAGAAGAAGGCCCGCGTCACCGTCACCGCCCTGATGAACCGGGCCGGCTTCAACGCCGACGCGCGCATGTTCTGGATCGTCAGCGCGGTTATCGGAACGGTCATGCTGGCCGTCGGCTGGGTGGTGACTGGCAAGCCGCTGATCGCCCTGGGTCTTGGCTTCGCCGCCGGGCTTGGCCTGCCGCGCTGGGTCGTCGGCATGCTGGGCGCCCGCCGGATGGGAAAGTTCACCGCCAGCTTTTCCGATGCGATGGACGTGATCGTGCGCGGCATCAAGTCGGGCCTGCCGGTGCAGGACTGCCTGAAGATCATCGCCCGTGAGTCGCCGCAGCCGCTGGCCGACGAGTTCAAGCGGCTCGTGGAGAGCCTGGGCATGGGTATGTCGGTCGATCAGGCGACCGACAAGATGTACGAACGGATGCCGACCACCGAGGTGAAGTTCTTCCAGATCGTGCTCTCGATCCAGGCGAAGACCGGCGGCAACCTGGCCGAGGCGCTGAGCAACCTCTCCGGTGTGCTGCGCGCTCGAAAGATGATGAAGGAGAAGATCAAGGCGCTGTCGTCCGAGGCGGTCGCCTCGGCCCTGATCATCGGCTCGCTGCCGCCGGGCGTGGTCCTGCTGATCTGCATCACCAGCCCCACCTACATGGCCCCGATGTTCACCGATCCGCGCGGCCACATCATGCTCATGGGCGGAATCCTGTGGATGGCCACCGGCATCTTCGTGATGCGGCGCATGATCAACTTCAAGTTCTAGGGGCGGCGATGAACCTGGTCACCGCTCTGACGAACCCGGACAACATCCTCGCCGCCTTCGTGGCGATCGTCTGTTTCGCCACCATCGTCAGCCTGGCCTCGCCGATGATGCAGCGGGGCGGGCTGGAGGCGCGGCTGAAGTCCGTCGCCAACCGGCGCGAGGAGCTGCGCCGCAAGTCGCGCGAGGCGATGGCCGGGCGCGGATCGATCCGGGTGGTCGATGAGTCGCTCTACAAAAAGGTGGTCGACCGGCTGCAGCTCTCCAAGCTGCTGGAGGACACCACGGTCATCGACCAGCTGGCCCAGGCGGGCTTCCGCGGCCCGCGGCCGATCTCGACCTTCTATTTCTTTCGCTTCGTGACGCCCTTCGTGCTTTGCGGCCTGATGGCGGTCTTCCTGTTCACCGTGAACGGCTTCGGCCTGCCGACCATGTCCAAGGCGGCGCTCAGCATCGCGGGTCTGACCGCCGGCTACTATGCGCCGAACCTCTACATCAAGAACGTCGCCCAGAAGCGTCGCGACTCGATCATGGCCGCCTTCCCCGATGCGCTCGACCTGCTGCTGATCTGCGTGGAGTCCGGCATGTCGATCGAGGCGGCCGTGCAGAAGGTCAGCCAGGAGGTCGGCGGCACCTCGATGGAGCTGGCGGAGGAACTGACCCTGCTCACCGCCGAGCTCTCCTACCTGCCGGAGCGGCGCATGGCCTACGAGGGCCTCGCCCAACGGACCAACCATCCGGGCATCAAGTCGGTGTCGATGGCGATGGTCCAGGCCGAGCGCTACGGCACGCCGCTGGGCGCGGCGCTGCGGGTCATGGCCAAGGAGAACCGCGAGCTGCGCATGTCGGCCGCCGAGAAGAAGGCCGCCGCCCTGCCGGCCAAGCTCACCGTGCCGATGATCCTGTTCTTCCTGCCGGTGCTGTTCGTCGTGATCCTCGGGCCGGCGATCATCAAGGTGCAGGACATGATGGCCGGCAAGTAGCGCAGGAGTTCGGGCCCGAGGGAGGGCCCGTTGCTACGGCGTCCGGAGCGCGTCCCAGCTGCGGGCGGCCGGCGCGGGCGAGGAGGCGGCCCGCAGATAGGCCAGGTTGCGATCCGCCAGCTCCGGCGGCAGGTCCTGGCGGGCCAGGGCCTCGGCCTCGGCCATCTTGCCCTGCAGGCCCAGCACCAGCGCCAGGTTCTGCCGCACGGTCGCGTTGGCGCCGGGCAGCGAGACCGCGCGCCGCAGCAGCCGCTCGGCCTCCGCCGCCTCGCCGTGGCCGGCCTGGAACATGGCCAGGTTGGAGAGCGCCGAGGGCTCGTTCGGCGCCAGCGCCAGGGCCTGGCGGTGGGCGGCGAGCGCCTCGGCGTCGCGCTTGGTCTGCTCATAGGCCACCGCCAGCAGCGCCAGCGGGCGCCAGTCGCGGGGATCGAGCGCCTGGGCGCGCTTGGCCGGCTCGATGGCGTAGAACCCCTGGCCGCGGGCGATGTGCGCGCGGGCGGCCTCCATCAGCGCCGGCCTGTCGTCGGGATGGGCGAGCAGCACCCGGCCGGCGGCCTGCGCGGCCTCCTCGTTGCGGCCCAGGGCGCGCAGGGCCTGGGCCAGGGCGACGCCGGCGTCGGCGTCAGCCGGGTCGATGTCCTGCTCGCGGGCCCAGAAGGCGGCGCGGGCGAGCGGGTCAAGCCGCTGGGCGGTCGCCCGCTCCTGGGCGGTCGCCTTGCGCGGCGGCGTGGGCGGTGCGGGCTTGGCGTCGGCGGGCGCCGCGGCGGCCGCGGGCGCTTCCTTCTTCTCCGCCTTCTTGCCGAAGAAGGGCAGGGCCTGGGCCGGCGACTGGCCGAGCGCCAGGGCGGCTACGGTTGCGGCGAGCGCCCATTTGCGGGACATGACAGGTGCGGCTCCGGGGTAATGCGAACCCCATGCTGAGCCGGGCGCTTAAAGGAAGCGTTAAGCATAACCGCCAGCGGTGATCCCTATGTCCGACGTCGTCATCGAAACCTCCGAGGGACCGGTCGTCGCCGTCCATCCCCTGACCGAGGAGGGGCTCGAGGTCGCCCTGGCCGGACTGCCGCCGCTCGCCCGCGCCTGGGCCGGCCGTTCGGACTTCAAGGCCAGGGCGGGCCAGATGCTGGCCCTGCCCGACGCGGAGGGCGGGGTCGAGCGGCTGCTGTTCGGTCTCGGCAAGCCGGGCCAGGCCGACGCCATGACCTTCCGGGCGCTGGCCAAGGCGCCGGCCGGCGATTATCGCCTCGCAGCGGTTCCGCCTGGCATGGAGGCGACCGCCATCGCCACCGCCTTCGCCGTGGGGGCCTACAAGTTCGACCGCTCCAAGCCGCGCGGCCACGCCAAGCGCGCCCGCCTACTGGCCGAGGGCGCGGACCTCGACGAGGTGCGCCTGGTCTCCCACGCCTGCGCGCTCGCCCGCGACATGGTCAACACCCCGGCCGGCGACCTCGGCCCGCTGCAGATCGAGACCATCGCCCGCGAGATCGCCGAGCAGTTCGGCGCGACCGTCACCGTGACGGTCGGCGACGGCCTGCTGGAAGCCAACTATCCGGCCGTCCACGCCGTCGGGCGCGCCGCCGCGCCGGACCGCGCGCCGCGGATCATCGAGATCGCCTGGGGCGACCCCGCCCACCCGGTGGTGGCCCTGGTCGGTAAGGGGGTGACCTTCGACACCGGCGGCCTCGACATCAAGCCGTCGGCCGGCATGCGCTGGATGAAGAAGGACATGGGCGGCGCCGCCCACGCCCTGGCGCTCGGGCGGATGGTCATGGGCGCCGGGCTGCCGGTGCGGCTGATCGTGCTGGTCCCGGCGGTGGAGAACGCCATCTCCGGTGACGCCATGCGGCCGGGCGACGTGCTGGCGTCCCGCAAGGGCCTCTCGATCGAGGTCGGCAACACCGACGCCGAGGGCCGCCTGATCCTGGCGGACGCCCTGACCCGGGCCTGCGAGCACACGCCGGCGCTGACCATCGACCTGGCCACCCTCACCGGCGCGGCGCGGGTGGCGCTGGGGCCGCAGCTACCGCCCTTCTACACCGACGACGAGGACCTGGCGGCGGCCATCGCGGCCTCGGCGCAGGCGGCGGCCGACCCGGTGTGGCGCATGCCGCTGTGGACCGGCTACGCCGACTCCCTGGACAGCGATATCGCCGACCTGAAGAACGACCCGGACGCCTGGGCGCAGGCCGGCTCGGTGACCGCCGGCCTCTTCCTCAAGCGGTTCGCGCCGGAGAGCGGCGCGTGGGCGCACTTCGACATCTTCGCCTGGAACCCGCGCAGCCGCCCGGGCTGGCCGCAGGGCGCCGAGGCGCAGGCCATCCGCGGGTTGTTCCACATGCTGAAGGGCCGCTTCGGCGGATGACCGATCCCAGGGTCCTGCCCTGGCGCGAGGGCCTGGCCGCCCGCTCCCTGGAGGGCGTGGTCGCGGCCGAGCGATATGTCGATCCCACGCCGATGCAGGTGGTCGTCCCGGCGCTCGGCGTGCGCAGGTCGGCCGATCCGGCGAGCGAACAGGTCGACCAACTGCTGGCCGGCGAGCGGTTCGAGGTGCTGGAGATCGACGGCGACCTTGCCTGGGGGCAGGTCGGCCGCGACGGCTACGTCGGCCATGTCGCCGCCGACGGGCTGGAGGCGGCAGGGGCGCCGCCCACCCACCGGCTGGCCGCGCGGCTGAGCTACGCCTTCGCGCGACCGGACATCAAGGCGCCGGCCGTCGGGCCGTTTTCGATGAACGCCCTGATGCGCCTCGGTGAGGAAGAGGCCGGCTTTTCCCGCACCCGCTTCGGATGGATGCGGACCAGCCATTTCGCCCCCATCGGCGTCTTCGAGACCGATCCCGCCGCCGTCGCGGAACGGTTCCTGGGCGCGGCCTATCGCTGGGGCGGGCGTGAGGGTTCGGGCCTCGACTGCTCCGGGCTGGTGCAGCAGGCGCTGTTCGCCTGCGGACGGGCCTGCCCGCGCGACAGCGACCTGCAGGAGCGCCTCGGCCGCCCGATCGAACGGGCCGAGCTTGCCCGCAACGACCTGGTGTTCTGGGCCGGCCATGTGGCGATGATGCTGGACGAGGCGCGGATCGTTCACGCCAACGGCTTCCACATGGCGGTGGCCGTCGAACCCCTGGCCGAGGCCATCCCGCGGATCGAGGCGGCCGGGGTGGGGCGGCCGATCGCCTACAGGCGGCTCTAGGCGCTCGCCGCCTTGGCCTGGCGGCCGGCCTCGCCCCAGGTGTCGTAGGCCGTCTTCAGGATCGCCAGCACGAAGATGCCCAGCGTCGGGTCGCCGACCTCGGCCAGCGCCAGACCGGTCAGCAGAAGGGTGACGTGCAGAACGATGATGCGGCCGTAGACCGCGCCCATCAGCTCGCCGGCGTTTTCCTTGCGCCACTGGCCTTTGCCGATGAAGTCGACCAGGAAGGTCATGGCGTGTATCGCCACGATCGCCGCGACGCTGAGCGCAAAACCTGAGCCGTCGGCGCCGAGGCTGCGGCCCAGGTGGTCGAGGAATGCAGGCAGCTGATCAGGGGTGTCCAGCGCCTCGGGGTAGGGTCCGCCCTGTTCCATGAAGACGAACATCAGCACGAACATCAGGTGGCCGAGGCAGAAGCCGCCGTAGTGCAGGAAGAAGAACGGCACGAAGAAGAAGGTGGTCCCCAGGACCTCGCCGATCCCTTCGGTGAAGCTGGCGACGATCATCTTCAGCGCCTGGAAGACGCCGATCGTCACGTTCTCGATCCAGTAGAGCAGGAAGAGCAGGCCCGTGCTCCAGCCGAACCAGAGCACGCAGAAGGCGGGGATCAGATTGAGCGCCAGCACCACCAGCACGGGCGGCTTGCGCCACGCCTCGCGCGGCGGCTTCAGGCGGTCAAGGAGGGCCATCTGGAGGCGGCCCTGGCTGTCGGCCTCAGGCGGGGCTGGCGGTCTTGGCCGCGGCCGGCGCCGTCTCGGCCGTGGCGGCGGGTTCGCCCTCGGCCGCCGGGGCCGCGGCGTTGGCGTCCGGCGCCGCGGCAGCGTCGGCCGCAGGAGCCGCGGCGGCCGGGTTCGGCGGCGGAACCGGCAGGGTGCCGCCCATCGTCTTCAGGTAGGCGACGATGTTGATGCGGTCTTCCTGCTTCTTCAGGCCCACGAAGGTCATCTTGGTGCCCGGCACGTATTGGCCCGGGGCCTTGAGGTATTCGTAGAGGTGCTCGTAGTCCCAGACCGGCTGCTTGGCGCCGAATTCGGTCATGGCCGCCGAATAGGCGAAGCCGCCGTGGCTGGCCGGGTGACGGCCGACGATGCCCCAGAGGTTCGGGCCGGTGCCGTTGGCGCCGCCCTGGGTGTCGGTGTGGCAGGAGGTGCATTTGGCGAAGACGGCCTCGCCAGCCTGGACGTTGGCGGTCGGCAGCACCGTGCCCCAGTCCGGCGGAAGCTCCACCTCGGCGGCGGCGCCGGCGGCCTCTTCCGGCACATCCACGGCGTAGCCGGGCTTTTCAAGTTCGTGATGGCCGAAGGCCATCGCGCTGACTTCCTTCAGGCCGAACACCGCAAGCGCCGTCGCCAGCGTCGCGCCGGCGATCTTATTGAACGTCAGGTCGCTCATGTCCCCTCGAGCTCGGCCTCGTAAACTGATGCGTCGGCGCACACCGACGCGGCGCGGAGAATCCCCGCCCCCGTATTGCGTGCGGGTCTCTTACACGCTACCGCCGCCGGCGCAAACGGCCAGATGCCGCGATTTCCCGACGCCGCCAATGAACCCCATCGTCCTCATCCCTGCGCGCCTCGCCGCCGCCCGGCTCCCGGGCAAGCCGCTGGCCGAGATCGGCGGCGCGCCGATGGTGGTGCGGGTGCTGAAGCGCGCCGAGGCGGCGGCCGTGGGGCCGGTGGCGGTGGCCGCCGGCGATCCGGAGATCGTCGAGGCCGTGCGGGCCGCCGGCGGGCGGGCCGTATTGACCGACCCGGCGCTGCCCTCCGGCTCGGACCGCATCCTGGCGGCCTTGCGCGAACTGGACCCGGACGGGCGCCACGACGCGGTGATCAACCTGCAGGGCGACATGCCGTTCGTGGAGGCGCGGGTGCTGGTGGCCTGCGCGGCGCTGCTCTCCGAGCAGCCGGACTGCGACATCGCCACGGTGGTCGCGCCCGAAGCCTCGCCGGGCGACCGGGCGAACGCCGACGTGGTCAAGGCGGTGCTGACCTTCCCGCCGGGCTCGCGGGCCGGCCGCGCGCTCTACTTCACCCGTTCAGATCTTTATGGCGACGCGCCGATCTGGCGGCATGTCGGCATCTACGGCTATCGCCGCGCGGCGCTGGAAGCCTTCACCGCCGCTCCGCCGTCGCCGTTGGAACGGCGTGAGAAGCTCGAGCAGCTGCGCGCCCTGGAACTGGGCCTTTCCATCTGGGCCGCCGTCGCCGACGCCGCGCCGATCTCGGTGGATACGCCCGCCGACCTAGCGGCCGCCCGCGCCTACGCCAGGACCACCCAATGACCCGCCGCATCGCTTTCCAGGGGGAACTCGGGGCCAACAGCCACGAGGCCTGCAACACCTACTATCCGGACTATGAGCCGGTCCCGCATCCGACCTTTGAGGCCGCCTTCGAGGCCATCAAGTCCGGCGACTGCCAGCTGGGCATGATCCCGGTGGAGAACTCCATCGCCGGCCGCGTGGCCGACGTGCACCATCTGCTGCCCGCCTCGGGCCTGAAGATCATCGGCGAGCGGTTCAAGCCGATCCGCTTCCAGCTGATGGTCAATCCGGGCGTGAAGCTGGAGGACGTGAGGACCGTCTCCTCCATGACCATCGCGCTCGCCCAGTGCCGCAACACCGTCCGCCGGCTGAAGCTGGAGCAGGAGGCGGTCGGCGACACCGCCGGCGCCGCGCGCCTGCTCTCCCAGCGGCCGGACCCGCACAAGGCGGCCATCGCCCCGGCCCTGGCGGCCGAGATCTACGGCCTCGACATCCTCCTGCGCGACATCGAGGACGAGCGGCACAACACCACCCGCTTCATGGTGATGACCGCCGAGGCGAACCCGGCCCCGCCGCCCTTCACCCACCGCTGCATCACCAGCTTCGTGTTCCGTGTGAGGAACCTGCCGGCGGCGCTCTACAAGGCGCTGGGCGGGTTCGCGACCAACGGCGTCAACATGACCAAGCTGGAGAGCTACATGGAGAACGGCGCCTTCACGGCGACCTTCTTCTATGCGGAGGTCGATGGGCGGCCGGAGGACCGGGGTTTGGCCCTGGCCTTCGAGGAGCTGGGCTTCTTCTCCGAGAAGTTCGAGATCCTCGGGGTCTATCCGGCCGATCCCTTCCGGGACCGTGGCTAGGCGGCCCGCCGCCGATCCGAACGCCAGAAAGTCCGCCGTCCAGGCGGAGGGCCGATGCGCCTGCGGCGCGGTGCGCTTCGAGATCGACGTGCCCGCCGTCTGGGCCTGGCACGACCATTCCGCCGCCAGCCGTCATGCGCAGGGCGCGGCCTACGCCACCTATGTCGGCAGCTGGAAGAGCCGTTTCCGGATGCTGGACGGCGAGGATCACGTCTCACGCTGGGAGGACGAAGAGCGGGGAACGATCCGCAGCTTCTGCGCCCGCTGCGGCACGCCGCTGTTCTACGAGCGGCCCCGCTCGCCGAAGATGATCAACATCCCCCGCGCCCTCTTCGCCACCCGCACGGGCCGCGAGCCGCGCTATCACATGTATCTCGATGAGCAGGCCGACTGGATCTGGCTCAATGAGCCGCTGACGCCCCTGAAGGGCTATCCCGGCGTGATGATCGAGCGGCCGAGGAAGAAGGCGAGGGCGCAGCCGCGCGATCCGATGTTCGACGATGAGGGCTAAAGCCCCTCCCCTCAAGGGGGAGGGGAGTTAGGGGCGCCGCCACGGAAACAACGCCCGCAGCGCCGGGTCCCGCAGCCACAGGCCGCCCCACATGAAGAGGCCGAGGTAGATGCCGAACAGGGTGTGGCTGAAGAGCGGCGCCTCCACCCGCATCTGGGTGGCGATCGCTCCGCCGAGCAGGCCCATTGTCAGGACGGCGCCGAGCAGGCTGGTCTTGGGGAACAGGTAGAGCAGCACGCAGCCGAGCTCGATCAGGCCGATCATCAGCACATAGCCCTCGGGCCAGCCGAGCTGTCGCATGATGTCGTCCGCCACCGGCATGCCCATCAGCTTGGGCGCCACCGAGGCGCCCAGCATGAAGAGCGCGTAGAGGCCGGTCAGAACCCAACCGGCGATGGTCATGGCTTTCGGGTTCATCGACCCCTCCCTGAGATGCGGACACCCCAAGGACGGACGAGTCGAGCCGATACCGACATCCGCTAGAGCTAAATCCGATCCTCTTGAATCGGATTTCGCTCAAGACTCTTTGAAATTAGAGCATTTTCTTCGCCGAACCGGCATCCACTTCGGCGGAAAATGCTCTAGCCTGGCGCGACCCCATCCCCGATCGTCACCCGCGGACTTGTTCCGCGGGCCCATGAACACCGTGGTGACGGGGCTTGTCTTGAACGGGTCGTGTTCATGGGTCGCCGGAACAAGTCCGGCGATGACGACCTGAGAAACACCGTTGCTCAGCTCCCCTCGGCGAACGCCTTGATCAGCTGATGGGCGATGGCCATGCGGCCGGGGGCGAAGGTCCCTTCCAGCTTGCCGTCGATCAGTAGGGCGCATTCCTCCCGCGTGAACCAGCGCACCTCGTCGAGCTCGGTCTGGTCCGGCGCGGCCTGGTCGGAATCCACGTCGGCGATCAGGCCGATCATCATCGAGTTCGGATAGGGCCAGGGCTGGGTCGAGTGGTAGCGCACCTTGGTGGCGTGCAGCCCCGCCTCCTCGAAGAGCTCCCGCGCGCAGCCTTCCTCGATGCTCTCGCCGGGCTCGATGAAGCCGGCCAGGGCCGAGAACATGCCCTTCGGCCAGGCCGCCTGGCGCCCCAGGAGGGCCTTCTCCCCATGCACCGCCAGCATGATCGCCACCGGGTCGGTGCGCGGGAAGTGCTCCGCGCGGCAGGCGGGGCAGACGCGTTTCCAGCCGCCCTCCACCACGTCGGACTGCTCGCCGCAGTTGGGGCAGTGACGGTGCTTGCGCCGCCATTCGAACATCGCCTTGGCGGTGGCCAGGATCGCCGCGTCCGTCGCCGGCATGCGCAGGGCGCTGGTCCGCAGATCCTCGAAGGCGCCCAGGCCCTGCAGCGGCCCCTCGGCCGGATCGGCCCCGCCTTCCAGGTCGACGGCGAAAACGGCGGTCTCCTTCCAGAGGCCCATGAACAGGAGCCGCTCGGCCCCGCCGGACAGCTCCTCGCACATGTCGGCCCGCAGGTAGGCGATCTGCAGCCCGCCGTCCTTGGCCTTCTCGACCAGCGGCTTGCCGTTCCAGAGCGCGATGCCCAGGCTGTCGGGTGCGTTGATCTTCTCGGTCAGCCAGGCCGTGTCGCCCCGCCTTTCGCTGGCGCGATCCAGCGGATTGCCGGCGAAGGTGTTCTGGAAGACGTCGAGAGCCATGCCCGCTAGGTCGCCTATTGGCGTCGGCTACGCAACCCGGCGCCGGCGGCGGAGGACGCATTGCGTGTCGGCCGGTCGCCAAGCTAGGGTTGCATCGGCGCGAGCACGCGCCGGGGGGAGTTCATGAGCAATATCGTCGAAGGCGGCCCCGAGCCGTCCGCGTCGGCGTCCACGTCCGCGCCGCTGCAGCAGAAATACTGTTCGGGCTGCGGTGCGCTGATCCACAAGGACGCGCGGCAATGCCCCCGCTGCGGCGCGCCCCAGGCCGGCGTCGGCGGAAACAAGAACCGCGTGCTGGCCATCGTGCTGGCGCTGCTGCTCGGCGGGATCGGCGTGCACAAGTTCTATCTGGGCCGCGTCGGCTGGGGGATTCTCTACCTGCTGTTCTGCTGGACCTTCATTCCGGCGCTCATCGCCTTTATCGAGGCCATCGTCTACTTGACCATGAGCGACGAAGCTTTCGCGGCGAAGTACGGCTAGGCGCGGCGGCGCTTGCGCCCGCCCGCGCGGCGCCCGATATAGCGCTCGGAGGCCGGCGACGGGCGGAGTCCTCGCCAACCTGGTCAGGGCCGGAAGGCAGCAGCCACAACGAGTTTCGCTCCGGGTCGTTGTCCGGTCTCCACCTTCCTCTATTGTTCCCGCGATGGCCGACGACGACCTCAGTCTCGAATCGGACGCGCCCGAGCGCGATCCGGCGACCGACGACATGTTCGGCGGCCCGCCCGCGCCCGTGGTCGACACGGCTGCGGCCTACACGGTGCTGGCCCGCAAGTACCGGCCGCGCACCTTCGAGGATCTCTATGGGCAAGAGGCGATGGTGCGCACCCTGCGCAACGCCTTCGCCACCGGCCGCATCGCCCACGCCTTCATGCTCACCGGCGTGCGCGGGGTGGGAAAGACCACCACCGCGCGGCTGCTCGCCCGGGCGCTGAACTACGAGACCGACCAGGTCCACGCGCCGCACCTGGAGCTGGCGCAGGAAGGCCGCCACTGCCGGGCGATCATCGAGGGCCGGCACATGGACGTGCTGGAGCTCGACGC
>JADZBR010000118.1 GCA_020852035.1 Caulobacteraceae bacterium | reverse complement strand
GCGGCCACTGATTGGCATGCGCCAGAGCCTTGGCCAAACCGTCCTTCGTGCGCCCGGCCATGATGAGCGCGAGCGTATCGACGTGGCTGCGCTCGCGTTCGTCGCCGCGCTGCGCGACGAGCCCGACCGCCTTCTCCATGAATTCGCGAGCCCGCCCCGGATCGCCCGCCATCGCGAAGTGGCGAGCGCGGGCTGCGTACGGAAGAGCAAATCCAGGGTCGGCCTCGATGGCTGCGTCGAACATCTCTCCGGCGCCTGGCCATGCGGCAAACGTCAGCCCCATGCCGTCGCGATAGTGCTCGGCCGCGTGATCGACGTCAGTCGAGAGCGGCAGGTCGTGGCGGTCGGTGTTCATGTCGGCTTTCGGCAGGCAGGTGTCTCAGGCGCTCAGTGTATTCAGGTGATTGGCGTCCTGATTTCGACTAGACGACATATGATGTCGAATATCAGCCAATCATCCGTTGAGTGGTTCAAGATGGAGGCGCCTCACGACGCCGAACCTCCATCGCCGTTGACGGTTCGGGTGCAAACCTTGCCTGCGCGAAGCTACTTTGCCCGTCACGCCCATGATTGGGGCCAGGTGGTCTACGCGATTTCAGGCGTCCTGACGGTGGCGGCTGAGAGACGATCCTTCGTCATCTCGCCCGAGCAGGCAGTGTGGTTGCCGCCTACCACCGAACACGAAGTTGGGTCGATGCACGGCGCGGAGTTTCGCAGCTTGTGGGTTGCGGCTGACGCCGCGCCAACGCTGGCCCGCGACGCCAGCCTGTTCCGGGTGGCGCCGCTGCTGCGCGCACTGATCCAGGAAGCGGCCGACCTTCAAGAAGGTCATGCAGCAGGCGAATACCGCTGGCGCGTCATCCAGTTGATCTTTGACCAGCTCGAACGGTCGGAGCCGATCTCGACCGCGCTGCCTTGGCCGACGCGCGATCCGTTGAAGCGTCTCTGTGAAGCGCTCTACGCCGACCCCAGCGATGTGCGCTCAGCGGATGATTGGAGCGAAACCCTCGGCATGTCTCCTCGAACCTTGACCCGACGTTTTGAAGCCGAAGTGGGGATGAGCCTGCGATCCTGGCGGCGTCGGGTGCGCCTCTTCAAGGCGGCGGAATTGCTGAGCGGCGGGATGGACGTCACACGAACGGCGATGGAGCTCGGCTATGGGTCATCTTCGGCGTTCGCCTACGCCTTCCGAACCGGCATGGGTCAGAGCCCCCAGACCTATGCGCGGATATCAGCGACTGCCGCCAAGGTCGGCTAGCGGCCTCGGCATCACCGGCGGCTCTCCACCCATCGCGGACGCTTCAAGAGTCCGTTCGCCGCGCCTCGACAACGCCGCAGGTTTGACGACCACGCCGCCTAGCCGCCGACCTTGATGACGTTGTCGTCCGAGTTGCGGTCGATGCGCTTGTTGTAGGGGTCGACGCCGACGTAGGTCGGGGCTCTGTCCACGACGAAGCGCAGCTCCTGCCTGCCCGAGCGGATCGGGCGTTTCTCGAAGAAGACCACGTTCTTCGCATCGAAGGTCTTGCGGCCCGGCTCGGCGGTGAAGAGGCCGATGTCGAACGGCTCCAGCAGCGCCGCCTCGGTCTCCTTGCCCTTGCCGTCGGCGTAGAGCTTCTTGGCCTCGACGGTCATGACCACGTCGAACCTGCCGTCCGGCCGCCTGGTCACCTTGGGGTCGGTCGCCTTCAGGTCATAGAGCGTGATCTTCTCGAAGAGGTCGGTGATCAGCTGCTGGTGCTCGGGCCCGACCTCGGCGCGCAGGGCGTTCACCAGGTCCGTCGAGCGCGGGTAGGGCGCGCCCTTGAAGGCGTACTGCGCCAGCACCCGGCGAAGGGCGCGGTTGACCGCCTCCTCGCCCACCATGTCGCGCAGCAGGTACATGACCAGGCCGCCCTTCTGGTAGTGGATGTAGCCCTGGTTCTCGACGCGGGCGAGCGGCAGCTCCTCGATCACCTCGCCGCCGCGCGAGCGCAGGTAGCGGTCGAGTTCGAACTTCAGGAACTTCCGGATCTGGTCCGGGCCGTAGATCTTCTCCATCACCATCAGGGCCGAGTACTGGGCCTGGGTCTCTGAGAGCACCGTGGCACCCTGCTGGTTGGAGCCGATCACCTGGTGGGCCCACCACTGGTGGCCGAGCTCGTGGGCGGTCACGTAGGTGACGTAGTCGATCTTCTCCGGGTCGTCGAACTTGGCCACGAAGCCGATCCGTTCGGAGTAGGGCATGGTGCCGGCGAAGGCCTGGGCGAAGGTCTCGTAACCTGGGAACTCGATGATCCGCGCCTGGCGGAACTGATAGGGGCTGAAGTTGGCCTGGTAGTAGTCAAGGCCGACCGCCAGGGCGTTCAGCATCCGGTCGACGTTCCACGGATGGTGCTTGTCGTAATAGACCACCAGGTCGACGCCCTTGTGAGCCTTGTGCTTCTCCAGGTAGTCCGCCGACTGGATCGAGAAGAAGTGCAGGATCGGCGCTTCGGTCACGAACCGCGCGGTCCGCCGGCCGTCCTTCGTCACGTCCGAGACCTTGTAGCCCGGCGCGATCGGCGTCTGGTCGGCGACGGTGGTGATGGTGATGTCCGAGGTCACCCAGTCGACGGGGAAGTAGGGATCCTTGCGGGCGCTCTCGTCCTCCAGCTTCGGCGGGCGCAGCTCCGGCGGCAGGCCGTATTTGCGGCGGATGGCGCGGTCCTGCAGCACCCCTGAACGGTCCATGCCGATGGTCGGCGCGAACTCGGAGTTGTTCACAAAGGTCCCGTTGCCGACCAGGCGCGTGGTGTTGCCGCTGTTACGGAAGCCACGTTGGCCGATCTCGGTGGAGAAGGTGAGCGTGCGCTTCTCGCCGGGCGCCATGGGCGTCGCCAGCTTGTAGATGCGGTAGTTGAAGCGGGGGAACTCCCGCGCCAGCGTCGCGCCCGGCAGGGCGAGGCTGGTCACCTTCACGTCGCGGTCGAAGCGCAGGTGCACCTCGCTCAGCGGCGCGCCGGTGGCGTTTTCCAGGACGTAGGAGCCCCTGGTGGTCATGTGCGGCGCGTGCGGGTCGAGGTCGACCGCCAGCTTCACGTCACGCACCAGCGGCCGCGGCAGCTTCTCGTAGCGCAGCAGGGTCTTCTCGTAGTCCGCCTGCCAGCGCTCGCCGTTCTGGCGGTTGCGGTACTCGTTGAGAACGTTGGTGTTGTAGAAGATGTAGCCGCCGAGGCCGACGAAGGCGACGAGGGCGACCCCCGCAAGCACGCCGGCCGGGCCGGCCAGCCGTCGCGGCGCCCGCTTCAGGCGCGGCATGAGCCGCGTCTCGGTCCCGCGCCGCCAGAGCACGTGGGCCAGGACCAGCAGGATCAGGGCGAAGGCCGTCCAGTAGGCGCGGAACCACAGGGAATAGCCCAGGTAGTCGCCGGCCCCGTTCATGTCGGACAGCGGCACGCCGGTGGCGCCGCCATAGATGTAGAGGTTGTGATCCCAGCCGGTCTGGGAGGCTACGATGGTCAGGATCAGGTAGAGGCCCATCAGCCCCCAGCCGATGAACTTGTGCGGCGAGATGGTCTGCAGGAACACCGCCAGGGCGGCCAGCAGCGCCCAGTCCAGCGCGTATGGCAGGACGTACCAGAGCAGGTACTTGTCGAGCTCGAAGCCGAAGTAGCCCTTGGCGGCCTGGATCAGAACGCTGGCCACCACGCTGACGATCAGGGTGGAGATCAGCACCAGGGTGATCGCCAGGGTCTTGGGGATCACGAAGGCCCAGTCGGGCAGGGCGGTGGCGTCGATGATCTCGTGCGTGCGCCGGTCCCGCTCGCGCCAGACCAGTTCGCCGGCGTAGTAGATGGCGATCAGCATCGGGATCAGGCTGAAGGCCCCGAGCAGGGTCGGAATCGCCTGGGTGGTGACCGGATAGCTTTCGCCGCCGTAGAGCTGGTTGGAGAACCACAGGCCCCCGAAGGAATTGAACAGGCCCAGCGCCATCAGCACCAGGAAGGCCGGGCTGAGGAACACTTGGCGCATCTCGAAGCGCGTGCGCGCGGCCAGCTGCGCCCAGGCCGCGCCGCCGCCCGTCGCGGGCTTGGGCAGCGGGCCGGCGTGGCTGGGCGGTGGGGCGATCGCCACCTCGGCGGCCGGTTCGATCTCGCGGTTCTTCTCGGCCTTCCTGGCCTTTACCCCGGGGTCCTGGAAGCGGAACAGGGCGTAGGCTCCGGTCAGGGCCGCAAGGCCTATGCCGATCCAGATGAGGCGGTTGTAGAGGATGTAGCCGGCCAGGGCCGGGACCTTGCCGTTGCGCTCGAAGGCGGTCCAGTACTCGGTGACGTAGCCGAAGGCGCCCGCCCCGAGCGGGTCCCACAGCGCCATCATTTGCTCGAACTCGGGCTTGTTGGTCAGGGCGTTAACGGTGAAGTAGGCCACCAGGAAGCCGACCACGCCGAGATAGGTCGCCATCATCGAGCGGGTGGTGGTGGCCAGCACGAAGAACAGCGACGCCGTCAGGAAGATGTTGGGCAGGGCCATCACGCCCATCGCCCAGGCGTAGTACTCAAGCTTGTTGGGACCGAGGGTCTCAGGGTCCACCCAACCGAGCAGCGAGGTCAGCGAGCCCAGCCAGATGGCCAGCGGCACTGACAGGAACGCTAGCGAGACGGCGATGAAGGCGCCGGTGAAGCGTCCGTCGAGGTAGGCGAACTTGGAGACCCGCGTGGAGCGGATGATCGGCCCATAGCCGGTCTCGTCGTCGCGCACGACCACATTGGCCACGAAGGCCGTGGTCGCGAACATGTAGAACAGGCTCCAGATGAAGTGGATCTGGGCGATGGAGAAGGGCGAGTTCTTGTGGACGTTGCCGCCGGACCCGATCTGGATCTGGTCGACGGTCATCGAGCCAAACGTCAAGAGGAAGAAGACGGCGAAGGTCACCCAGAAGACGGGCTGGCGGAGCTGATAGCGCAGCTCGAACGCGGCGATTTTTGCGAACACGGCTAAGGCCTCAGGCAGCGCGGCGCGAGGTGGAGAGGGTGGAGAAGTAGACGTCCTCCAGCCCGCCGGACGCCGGCTCGAAGCCATCGCCGGGTCTGCCGTCGGCCAGCACGTGGATCACGGTGCGGCCGGCGAAGAGACGGGTGGAGATCACCTCGTGGGCGGCCCGGTGAGCCTCCAGCTCGTCCTTGCCGATGGTCTTCCTCCAGACCTTGCCGTCGAGGGCGTGCATCAGGTCCGACGGGGCGCCCTTCAGCAGGATTTTGCCGCCGGCCAGCACCGCCATCTGCGGGCAGAGGTCGGCCACGTCCTCGACGATGTGGGTGGAGAGGATCACCACCACGTTCTCGCCGATCTCGGCGAGAAGATTGAGAAAGCGGTTGCGCTCCTCGGGGTCGAGGCCGGCGGTGGGTTCATCGACGATGATCAGCTGCGGATCGCCGATCAGCGCCTGGGCGATGCCGAAACGCTGGCGCATGCCGCCGGAGAAGCCGGCCAGCGCCTTCTTGCGCACGTCCCAGAGGTTCACCTGGTGCAGCAGGGCCTCGACCGTCTGCCTGCGGTCGGCGGCGTTGGCGACGCCCTTCAGCACCGCCATGTGGTCGAGCATGTCGTGGGCCGAGACCCGCGGATAGACGCCGAAGTCCTGCGGCAAATAGCCCAGGGTGGCGCGCAACTTCTCCGGCTCGGCGATCACGTCGATGTCGCCGAAGCGGATCGACCCGGACGTCGGCGTCTGCAGAGTGGCGATCGAGCGCATCAGCGTCGACTTGCCCGCGCCGTTGGGGCCGAGCAGGCCGAACATCCCCTTGTCCACCGTCAGATGGACGTCGTCCAGGGCGCGAGTGCCGTTGGAATAGACGTGCGTCAGATGTTCGATCGCAAGCATGAACCCGCCCCGGAAGTGACCTTGGCGTGCAGGGTTGCCCGCCGGAACCAAGCTCGGCAAGTGAACAGAGTGACAGATTCCGTTACGCGGCCGCCTGGCGCGGCCAACGGTGCGCTGGCGACGACTATTGTCGATCTATTAGGGTTGCCCGGAATTAAGCACTCTTATTACGCACACTGAAACACTCGGCCAGTATTCCCTGAGAAACGAGGCGGGGCTGCCTTGAGTTCTTGAGGAGGGGCGGATGCGACTGGCTACGGTCGTCAGCCTGGCCGCATCCGCGGTCTTGGGGATCGGCGCGCTGGTGGTCGCCCGGGTATGGATTCCCGCGACCACGGCCAAACCCGCGCTCTCGACACCCGCCGCAGCGGCGCCGCCGGTCGGCGTGCCGGTGGTGGTGGCGTCGGGCGCGCTGAAGTACGGGGACAAGCTGGACGCCGGCAAGCTGACGCTGGTGCGGATGCCGGCCTCGGTGGCGCCCGAAGGCGCCTTCTCGTCGGTCGACGAGGTGCTGAAGCAGGATGGCGGCGCGCCGGTGGTGCTGGTGGCCATGACCGCCCGCGAGCCGGTGCTGCCGGCCAAGCTGAGCGGGGCCGGGGCGCGGCCCACCGTCGCCGCGGAGATCTCCGACAACCATCGGGCCTACACCATCAAGGTGTCCGACGTGGCCGGCGGCGGTGGTCACATCTTTCCGGGCGACCGGGTCGATGTGCTGCTGAGCCGCGACCTGTCCGAGACCGACCCCTCCGGCGAGGGCGGCAAGCGTTTCGTCGCCGACGTGGTGCTGCAGGACGTGCGCGTGCTGGGCATGAACCTCAACGCCGACCAGGACTCGACCGATCCGACCGTGCCCTCGACGGCGACGCTCGAGGTCACCATGCCGGAGGCCCAGAAGCTGGCGGTGGCCGGCGACCTCGGCACCCTCTCGCTGGCCCTGCGCCGCACCGGCGCGGCCGGCGTGCAGCCGGCCCGCGCGGTGTTCGTCGGCGACGTCAGCCCGGTCAGCCGGGCGCGGTCGAAGCCGGCCGGTGGCGGCGACGCCCCAGCCTCGCGCGAGGCCACGATCGTGGTGGTGCATGGCGAGGAGAGCGCGTCGGTGCACGTGCCCAGGGAAGGAGCCGGCGCATGACCTGCGCTCTGAACAAGGCGCTGCTCGGCGTGACCTTGGCGCTCGCCCTGACCGGCGCCGCGCCGGCGGCGGCGCAGGCGGTGTTCCAGGAGGCGGGCGCCAGCCGCACCCTGGCGGTGGCCAAGGACAAGTCGGCCGCCTTCCGGCTGGCGAGGCCGGCCGGTGAGATCGTCGTCGCCCAGCCGGACATGATCCAGATTGTCGCCCAGACCGACCGCAGCTTCTACATCCGCGGCAAGGCGCTGGGGCAGACCACCATCCTGGTCTACGACCGCAACAAGCGCCTCTCCGAGGTGTTCGACGTGCGCGTCGGCTACGACACCGAGGCGATCCGCGCCGACATCGCCCAGGCTCTGCCCGGCGAGAAGATCCAGGTCCGTAACGTCGCCACCGGGGTGATGCTGACCGGCGACGTCTCCACCAGCTCCATCGCCAACCGCGCCAAGGTGATCGCCGAGCGCTATGCGCCCGAGGCGGTGACCAACGCCCTCAATGTCGCCGTCGCCGACCAGGTGATCCTGGAGGTGCGGGTGGTCGAGGCCGGCCGCACGGTGATGAACGACCTGGGCTTCGGCCTGCAGGCGGCCAACAACTCCGGCTTCGTGTTCGCCGCCGGCAACGGTCTGATCGGCGCCAGCCCGCCCGCCGGCGTGCTGGGCATCTCCACCAACATCGGCACGACGCGCATTGACCTGTCGCTGGAGGCGCTGGAGGAGAAGGGCCTGGTCCGCACCCTGGCGCGGCCGAACCTGGTGGCCATGTCCGGCCAGGAAGCGAGCTTCCTGGCGGGCGGCGAGTTCCCGTTCCCGATCCCCGTGGACGAGAACACCGTCGCCATCGAGTTCAAGCCGTTCGGGGTGAAGCTCGATTTCACGCCCGTGGTGCAGGACAACGGCTTGATCCGGCTGAAGGTGGCCCCCGAGGTGAGCCAGCTCGATCCGCGCCAGAGCCTTCGGGTCAGCGGCATCGACATCCCCAGCCTGTCGGTGCGGCGGGCGGCCACCACCGTGGAGCTGCGCGACGGCGAGAGCTTCGCCATCGCCGGCCTCTTCCAGCAGGACTACGCCAACAGCCTGCGGCAGGTGCCGGGAGTCGGGAATATCCCGGTGCTGGGGGCGCTGTTCCGCTCCAGCCAGTTCCGCAAGAACGAGACCGAGCTGGTGATCATCGTCACCCCGCGCACGTCCGCCGCCCTGCCGGGCCGCACGCCGCCGACCGATCCGTTGATGGCCTCCGCCGAGCCCAGCGCCATCGATCTGATCCTGATGGGCGTCAACGAGAAACCGCCGGCCGCCGCCCCGGCCAAGCCCCGCAAGAAGCGCCGCTCATGAACAACCCGTTCCTGGCTGGCCGGACGGTCCGCGTGCTGGGCGAACGCCTCGCCCCGCTGGCGCGCGAGTCGCTGCCCGGCGTTGTGTTCGAGGAGGGCGCCCTTGGCCCGTGCGACCTGGCGCTGATCGACGCCGACGCCTCGCCGACCGAGGCCCTGGCCGCCATCGAGGCGCTGGCGCGCCAGCCCGAGCCGCCGGCGGCCCTGCTGATCGGCGCCCATCTGCCGACCGCTCTGGTCAAGAGCCTCATGCGACTGGCCCGTTCCGACGTGCTGGAATCGCCGTTCGGCGCCGCCGACCTGGCGCTGGCCGCCGCCGCACTGATGGCCCAACCGGCGGCGGCGGGCGCACTCGCCGCACCGCCCCCGCCGCCGCAGGACAGCCGCTGCTGGGCCTTCGTCGGCACGGTCGGCGGCTGCGGCGCCACGACGCTGGCCATCGAGGCCGCCGCCATCCTCGCCCAGCGCTGCAAGGGGCGGCGCAAGGTCTGCCTGGTCGACCTCAACCTGGCCGACGGCGCCGCCGGGGCCTACCTCGGCGCGACGCCCAACATGCGGCTGGCCGAGACCACCGCCGACCGCATCGACCCGGCGGTGCTGGGCGCCTTTTCGGCCCACGTGGAGGACGACTTCGACCTCTTCGCCGCGCCGCGAGATCCGCGCGCCTTCCAGCGGGTCTCGCCCGAGGCGGTGGTGCGGATGCTGGACGTCGCCTGCCAGGCTTACGACTGGGTGATCGTCGACGTCCCGCGCCTGCGACAGTCCTGGACGCTGGATGTCCTGGCCGGCGCCGACGAGGTGGTGCTGGTCTCCGAGCTCACCGTGCCGGCCCTGCTCTCGGCGCGGGCGATGGCCGGCGAGATCGAGGCGGACCTGCCCGAGGCCCCGCCGCCGCGCATCGTGCTGAACCGCCTGAACAAGAAGATGTTCGGCCCGGCGCCCAGCCTGGGCGAGGCCGAAAGGGCCCTGCAGCGCAAGGCCGACGGCGGCGTCGCGTCCGACTGGGAGGCGGCATCGACCTCGGTCAATCTCGGCGGGCCGGTGTGCCATCACCGGCCGAAGTCGAAGCTGGTCAAGGACGTCGAGGCGCTGGTCGACCGGCTGGTCGAGGCGCCTTCGCAGCGCGCCGAGCGGCCCGTCGAAGTCGGGCGGCCGGGCGCGGTGAGGGCCGCCTGATGGGCCGTTTCTCTCTGCGCCGCGGCGAGGCCGCGCCCGCTGCGCCGACGCTCGCGGTCGTCGAGACGATGGAAGCCGCACCGCCGCCGCCGGTGGTGGAAACCGACCCGCTGCTTGACACGCGCCTGCGCATCCATGCGCGGCTGATCGACGAACTGGACCTGGCCAAGCTCGACAAGCTCGACGAGCCGGAGATGCGCCGCCAGGTGCGCGCGCTGGTCGGCGAGGTGGCCAAGACCGACCGGCTGGCGCTGAACGCCGGCGAGCTGGATCAGCTGGGCGCCCAGGTGTTCGACGAGATGGTGGGGCTCGGCCCCATCGAGCCGATCCTGAAGGACGACAGCATCAACGACATCCTGATCAACGGTCCGTTCCAGGTCTATGTGGAGCGGCGCGGGGAACTGGAGCTGACGCCGATCCGCTTCCGCGACAACGACCACCTGTTGCGGATCATCAACCGCATCGTCGCCGGCGTCGGCCGACGGATCGATGAGTCCTCGCCGATGGTGGACGCGCGGCTGGCGGACGGCAGCCGGGTGAACGCGGCCATCTATCCGATCACCATCGACGGGGCGGCGGTCTCGATCCGCAAGTTCTCCAAGAAGCCCTACAGCCTGGAGCGGCTGGTGGATGTGGGCGCCATGCCAGCCGCCGTCGCCGAGTTCCTGCGCGGGGCGGTGGCGAGCCGGGTCTCGACGGTGATCTCCGGCGGCACCGGCTCGGGCAAGACGACGCTGCTCAACGCCCTCTCGGCGGCGATCAGCCACGGCGAGCGGCTGATCACCATCGAGGACGCGGCCGAACTTCAGCTGCAGCAGCCGCACGTGGTGCGGATGGAGACCCGCCCGCCCAACATCGAGGGCAAGGGCGAGGTGCGCCAGCGCGAGCTGGTCAAGAACGCCCTGCGGATGCGCCCCGACCGGGTGATCCTCGGCGAGGTCCGCGGCGAGGAAGCCTTCGACATGCTGCAGGCCATGAACACCGGCCACGAAGGCTCGATGGCCACCATCCACGCCAACACCCCGCGAGACGCGATCAGCCGCCTGGAGCAGATGGTCGCCATGTCCGGCATGCAGATCACCCAGGAGTCGGTGCGCAGCCAGATCGCCGCCGCCGTCGGCATGATCGTGCAGGTGATGCGCCTCTCGGACGGCAAGCGGCGGATGACCTCGGTGTCCGAGATCGTCGGCATGGAAGGGCAGGTCGTGCAGATGCAGGAGATCTTCGCGTTCCACCGCACCCACACCGGCGCCGACGGCGCGGTGCATGGCGAGTTCCGCGCCTCGGGCCTGCGCCCTCGCTGCCTGGATGAGATGCTGCGCCGAGGGCATCTGTACGACACCGCCAACTTCGATCCCGCGCGACCGCTGCAGTAGGGGCGGCCGGTGGAGATCGAACCGCGCCATATCGTCCTCGTCCTGGTCTTCGCGGCGGTCTTCGCCCTCGGCCAGGCGGCTTTCGGCCTGGCCACGACGGCCCGCACCAGGCTGCAGGTGAACCGGCGCCTGGTGGTGCAGCGCGAGGCCGGCTCGCTGTCAGAACTGGTGCTGGAGCTTCGCAAGCAGCGCGGGCTCAACGCCGACGGTGAGCGCCGCGGCCTGGCCTGGCTCGGCGAGCTGATCACCGCCTCGGGCGTGCGCTACCAGCCCCGCAAGTGGGCGGTGTTTGTCGCCGCGGGAGCGGCGATCGCCGGCCTGCTGATCTTCGCCGGGACCCACAAGCTGCTCATCGCCGCCGCCGGCGCGGGCTTCGTCGCGGCGGTCGGGCCGCTGCTGTTCCTGAAGTTCATGGTCGCGCGCCGCGCCAAGGCGCTGGGCCTGCAACTGCCGCAGGCGCTGGAGGTCGTGGTCCGCAGCCTGGAGGCCGGCCACCCGGTGGCCACCGCCATCGCCCTGGTCGGCCGCGAGATGCCCGATCCGATCGGCTCGGAGTTCGGTATGGCGGCCGATGAGATCGCTTTCGGCTCCACCCTCGCCCAGGCCGTCGGCCGCATGGCCGACCGCTGCCGCCACGAGGACGTCGACCTGTTCGCGGCCACCATCCGCCTGCAGGAACGCTCCGGCGGTAATCTGGTGGGCCTTCTGAAAACCAACGCCCACACCATCCGCGAGCGGGTGAAGATGCGGCTGAAGATCAAGGCCGCCTCCTCGGAGGGCCGGGCCTCGGCGCTGATCCTCACCTCGGCGCCGTTCGTGGTGATGGCGCTGCTGCACCTGGTCTCGCCCAGCTACTACGCCTCGGTGCTGCACATGCGCTGCGTGCAGATCGCGCTGGCTTGCTGCGGCGTCTGGATCACCATCGGCAACATGGTCATGCGCCGCATGATCGACATGAGGATCTAGGGCGTGGATCCGGTCGAAACCCAGAAGTGGCTGACCCTGGCGGCGATCCTGCTGATCGGCGCGGCGGTGCTTGGGAGCCTGGCCTCCGGCGCGTTCGAGCTGCGCCGCGCGGCGCGGCGCAAGGGCCGGTTGCTGGCGGCCGGGCCGGCGGCGGGCGCGGGATCGGCTGCGCCTTCCGGACTGGCGATGGGCCTGTCCACGGCCGCCCGGCGGTTGGGCGAGCAGGCCGCGATGGCCAACCCCTCGCAGCTGTCGAACCTGCGCGCGCGCCTGGTGCGGGCGGGCTATTTCAACCGCGACGCGGTGGTCATCTATCTCGGCGTCCGCGCGGCGGCGATGCTGGCGGCGACGATCGGCACGGTGCTGACCATGCCCCTGGCCCTCGCCCGCGGCGGCAACACCGCGGTGATGGGCGCCGCGGTGCTGCTGGCCGGCGCGGCCTTGTTCATCCCCGATCATATCCTGAAGACCCGCCAGACCGCGCGCGAGCGCGAATACGCCGACGGCTTTCCCGACCTCCTGGACCTGCTGGTCGCCTCGGTGGAGGCGGGTCTGTCGCTGGACGCGGCGGTGGCGCGGGTCGGTGACGAGCTGGAGCGGCGTTACACCAGCCTGACCACCCACCTGCGGATGCTGACCCTGGAGCTGCGGGCCGGTCGCGCGCGCAAGGACGCCTGGGCCGCCTTCGCCGACCGTCTGGGTATCGAGGACGCCCGCGCGCTGGCCACCATGCTGCGCCAGTCCGAGGAGATGGGCACCAGCCTGTCGGACACGCTTTCCGCCTTCGCCGGCGACATGCGGGCCAAGCGGATGCTGCGCGCCGAGGAAAAGGCCCTGGCCCTGCCGGCCAAGCTGACCCTGCCGCTGATCCTGTTCATCTTTCCGTGCCTGCTGGCCGTGGTGATCATCCCGGCCGCCTTCAAGGCGATGGCGCTGATGAACGGCGGCTAACCCCGGATCGACTCGATGACGCCTCGGAGCAGGTCGCCCGCCATCGTCTCCGCGCCCCGGGCCGCGCCCTGTCGCACCACGACGAGGTCCCTCGACGGCGCGGCCATCACCAGTTGGCCGCCCGCGCCCATCGCGGCGAAGGCGTCGGCCGGCGAGCCCGGAAAGCGGAGCGCCGCCGTCCGGCCGGCGGCCCCGTGGCCGGGCTGGAGGTTTTCCCACCAGAGCAGGCCGTAGGCAGGGTTCAGCGCCTGAGACGGCTGCACCGAAGCGCGGAAGTAGTCCGGGCTGACCAGCTGCTTCTCGGCCCACATCCCGCCGCGCTGCGCGAACAGCCCGAAACGGCCAAGGTCGCGGGTGGAACAGGCCGCCGAGTAGTAGTTGGTCACCGGCCCCGACGCGCCCTGCCCCTGGTTGGTCAGCCAGGTCGTCCGCGCCATGCCGAGCGGCCCTGTCAGCCGCCGCCGGGCGTAGTCCTCGAACCGCTCGCCGACGGCCCGGGCCAGGATGTGGAACATCAGGTGGTAGGTCGAAGTGTTGTAGCGCCAGCGCGCGCCGGGCGGGTCGCGCAGCGGCGCAGCGGCGTTCAGCGCGAACTGGTCGCCCTGCACGTTTCGCAACTTCAGGCCCGTGTCGTCGATGCCGGACGTCATAGAGAGCAGGTGCCGGATGGTGATCGCTTCCTTCGGCGTGCCGCGCCACGCCGGGACGAAATCGGCCGCCTTCTGATCGAGGCCCGAAATCTTGCCATCGTCGATCGCCATGCCGGTGAGGACCGAAACCATGCTCTTGCCGCACGAGGCGATGTCGCGGGTCCTTTCCGGGCCCCAGTTCGGCGCGTAGCGTTCCGCGACGATATAGCCGCCGCGCAGGACCATCAGGCTCAGCGAATCCGCCGCCAGGACAGCATCCAGCACCGCCTCCAGTTTCGCGCGATCGAAGCCGGCCTCCACCGGTTCGCGCGCCGCCCACCCCGCGGCCCCCGGCCAATAGCGCGACATGGCGGCGGCGGGCGAGGCGAGGGCGGCCGCGCCCAGCGCCAGCACCGCGCGGCGGGAGGGGACAGAAAACGCCGGGGAACTCATCGCAGGTGCAATCCTTCCTGGAACTTCATCGGTCTCGACCGCCTATCGCGCCTCGGAGCCGAACGCATAGCTCAGGCTCAGCCGCACCTCGCGGGGATCGCCGTAGATGTCGTTGGTCGGGTTTCGCAGGATGACGTAGGTCTTGTCGAACAGGTTTCGCGCCTCGAGCGTGGCGCGCCACTGGCCGTTATCGACGCCCACTGCGGCGTTGAAGATATCGAAGTCGGCCAGGCGGACCTGGTTGTTGATCTCGGTGGTGTTGGTGTAGCCGCCGCGCTGACCGCGGTACGAGCCCGACACCTGGAGGCGCCACGGTCCGGCGATCGGCCGCCGGTAGCTGAGCGTGGCGGTATAGGTCCACTCCGGCGACCCCTCCACGGTCCGCCCGGCATAGGGGCCGCTCTGGATCTTGCCGGTCAGATAGTTGATGGCCCCGGTATAGCTGATCGAGCCCTGGCCGGGCGCGAAGCGGTGGGCGCCGAACACCTCCAGATCGACCCCGTAGGTCTTGGCCTTGCCGGCGTTGAACCGCGAGTTGCGGCTGACCTGGTCGGGCCCGAGGGTGTCGACGGTGACCAGCAGGTCGTCGAAATTGTTGCGGAAGGCGGTGGCCGTGAAGAAGGCGCCGCCCAACTCGAACTTGGCGCCCGCCTCGAAGGCGACGTTCTTTTCCGGCCGGTAGCTCGGAACGATCTGCGGATCGAGCACCGAGTTTCCGTTGAAGCCGCCGGCCCGGTAGCCCACCGCGGCCGAACCGAACACACGCAGGTTCGGGGTGATCTCGTACTTCGCCGAGACCGAGGGCGCCGTGGTCTTGAAGCTGTCGGTGATCAACGCGCGGGCCTGCACGCAATCCGGCGCGGTGGCGAAGACCCGCAGGGGATCAATATAGCTTGCCGAGCAGTTCAGCGCGCCCACCTGTCGCCGGATGGTGTAGGCGTCGGTCTTTTTGGAGGAGTCATTGTAGCGGACCGCCCCATCCCGGGTGAGGGCATCGGTCGCCCGCCAGCTCAGGCTCGCGAACAGCCCCTTCTGGACCTCCTCCTCCTTGGCCACGCTGGCCCCATTGGCGGTCGGGCTGGGGTTGAGGTTCGCCGCCGAGGTGGTGCGGCCGTCGAGGATCGTGGAAAAGTCCGTCTGCTTGCCCGAATAGTTGCCGCCTGCCAGCCATGACAGGCTGGCGCCGAAGTCCCCCGCCAGGCGCAGTTCCTGGCTGGCGATCTCCGTGTGGTCCTGGAAGACGGTGCTGCAGGAGCGGGTGGCGCAGGTCGCCGCCGGGAACGGCGGGGTCGGATCGCCCGGCGCCGTGCCGTCGGCGTCCTGGGAGAACATGGTGGTGCGCCGCCGCAGCAGGGTGACGGACGACAGTTTGCCGATCGGGCTGTCCCATTCGGCCTGGGCGTTCAGGCTGGCGACGTTGCGGTTGACGTCGTTGCTGGTGTTGGCGGCGTAGAGATAGGGGCCGTCAGGATCCGGCGGGCTGAACTGCCGCTCCGGCAAGGGCGGGTCGTGCCGCGCGGCCACGTTCTTGATGGTGTTCGACGACGAGCGTTCGTCGGACTGATCCATCACCACGAACAGCCTGAGGTCGTCGCGCGGCCTCCATTCCAACGCGACGCGGCCGGCGCGAAACGCCTCCAGGTCGCCGTAGCGCTGCGTGAAGGTGTTGAAGAAGAACCCCTTGTCCCGCTCGGCGTCGGTCACGCCGATGCGCAGCCCCAGGTTCAGGGCGGGAATGGGTACGTTCACGATGGCGTCGATCTGGCGGCGATCGATCTCCGGGGAGTAGAGGCTCGCGAGGCTCCCCCCGATCTCGGGCTTGGGGCGTTGGCTCAGCGCCTGGATCACCCCGCCCACCGCGTTGACGCCGTAGAGCGCGCCTTGCGGCCCGCGGGTCACCTCCACGCGCTCGAGGTCGAAGAGATCGAGCCGGGTGAAGGTGCGGCCGCCGATGTTGCCGCCGGTGATCGAGGCGCCGTCGCGCAGGATGGCGATCGGCGAATCCACGCCGGCCGTGCGCGCCGTTCCGGCGCCCGCGCCACGAATGTTGTTTTCCGCGTTGATGTTGCCGGTGTCGACGAACGCCAGGCCCGGGAGAAGGTAGGACAGGTCCTTGATGTCGCGCAGCCCGCCCTGATCCTTCATCTGCGTGGCCGAGAGGCCGGTGACGGCCGCGGGCACATCCTGGACCCTCTCTTCCTTGCGCCGCGAGGTGACGACCAGTTCGGACACGGTGGTGTCTTCGCCTTCGGCGGACGTCTGCGCCGCGGCGGGCGCGGCGAGCACCGCCGCCAGGGCTACGCCCCACATGAGATGGCGCATGGTTCTCTCCCCCTCGCCGTCCGTCACCGTCTGACCACAGACTGCGGAGGCTTTTTGTTGAACAATATTGTAATTAATCCGGTCGAAATTCGATGATGTCAACGAAATTGGCGGCGGTGGCTCCTGTCAGAGGGGCCCCTCGCCGCTGAGCCGAGCCGTATTGCGATTGTGACGCAACAAAATGTGTAATCTTGATCAACAATTTATCCTCCCCTAGGCTCATGCAGCGCTTTGACGGAAGCGCCCGCAGGGAGTTGGTGGGGATGGCGCAAGCGGATCGGATCGCGGGTATCTCGCGTCGCCGCCTTATGGCCGGCGCCAGTGCGCTGGGCCTCGGCGCGCTGCTCGGGGGGCCAGCCGGGGCGGCGGCGAGCCTGTTGGAACCCGCCGCCGGCGAGTGGCCCGCCTACGGCGCCACCAACGCGGCCCCGAAATATTCGCCGCTGGCGCAGATCGACCGCGCGAACGTCGGCGACCTGAAGATCGCCTGGGAGTGGCTCTCGCCCGACGCCGAGATCCTGAAGGCCAACCCCGACCTGAAGCCCGGTGAATTCCAGGCGACGCCGATCATGGTGGGCGGCGTGCTCTACACCTCGACGGCCATGTGCCAGGTGGCCGCCATCGATGCGATCACCGGCCGCACGCTGTGGGTGTACGATCCCGGCAACTGGCGGCACGCCCGCACGCTCAGCAAGGGCTTCCAGCACCGCGGCGTCGCCTATTGGGGGGAGGGGGACTCCGCGCGGATCATCATCGGGACAGGCGACAACCGGCTGATCGCGCTGGACGCGAAGTCGGGCAAGCCGATCCCCTCGTTCGGAACCGACGGCGTGGTCGACCTCGCCAGCGTCGGACTTCAGCGCGCTGTCGACGACCCGTCCTACATCCTGTTCGGCAGCATCTCCCCGCCGCTGATCTGCCGCGATGTGATCGTGATCGGCCAGTGGGTCCACGACCGCGAGGCTGCCCCGGTGATGCCGGCCGGCGACGTCCGCGGCTTCGACGTGCGGACTGGCGAGCTCAGATGGACCTTCCACACCGTGCCGCGGAAGGGCGAGTTCGGCTATGAGACCTGGCTGGACGGATCGGCCGAGAAGAACGGCAACGGCAATATCTGGGCGCCGATGAGCGCCGACGACGACCTGGGCCTCGTCTACCTGCCTG
>JADZBR010000117.1 GCA_020852035.1 Caulobacteraceae bacterium | reverse complement strand
GTCGAGGTCTCCAGGCCGGTGCTCGACATCGACGATCTGCTGGCGCTTTCCGACGACGACAGCGACCTGCCGGACGCCATCGCCCCGGTGCTGAAGGCGCCGACCTCCGGCGGCTCGACGGGGCGGCCGAAGCTGATCCTCTCCGGCTCGCGCGGGGTGACCGCGCGCGAGATGCCGGCCGCCGGGGTCTGGCAGGGCGGACCGGACTCCACCGCCATCATTCCCGCGCCGCTCTATCACAACGGCCCCTTCGGCATGATGCAGTCGCTGATGAGCATGGGCGCGCACGTGGTGGTGATGCCGCGCTTCGACCCCGAGGGGACCCTGGCCGAGATCGAGAAGCGCAAGGCGACCTGGATCTACCTGGTCCCCACCATGATGAGCCGCATCTGGCACCTGCCGGAGGACGTCAGGCGCAAGTACGACCTTTCGTCCCTGCAGACCCTCTGGCACCTGGCGGCGCCCTGCCCGCCTTGGCTGAAGGAGGCCTTCATCCACTGGTTGGGCCCGGACGTGATCATGGAGCTCTACGCCGGCACCGAGGCCCAGGCCGTGACGGTGATCACCGGGCGCGAGTGGCTGGAGCATCGCGGCTCGGTGGGCCAGGTGCGGACCGGCGAGATGAAGGCGGTGGGCGAGGACGGCCAGGACCTGCCGGCGGGCGAGATCGGCGAGATCTACATGCGCCGGCCGGAGGGCGCGCCACCGTCGTACAAGTACATCGGCGCGACGGCGAAGACCCTGCCCGGCGGCTGGGAGAGCCTGGGCGACATCGGCTACTTCGACGAGGACGGCTATCTCTACCTCGCCGACCGGCGCACCGACATGATCCTGGTGGGCGGCTCCAACGTCTATCCGGCCGAGATCGAGGCGGCGCTGGAGGAGCACCCGCTGGTGCAGTCGGTGGCGGTGATCGGCCTGCCGAACGACGACCTCGGCAACACGGTGCACGCCATCATCCAGCCGCGGCCGGGGCTGACGGAGGAGGCGCTGCGGGAACATGTGCGCGAGAAGCTGGTGAGCTACAAGCAGCCGCGCACCTACGAGTTCGTCGACGAGGCCCTGCGCGACGACGCCGGCAAGGTGCGCCGTACGGCGCTTCGCGACGCTCGGATCGCCAAGGCCAGGGAGACGGCCTGACTCCAATCCTTCTCCCCTTGCGGGAGAAGGTGTCGCCGCAGGCGACGGATGAGGGGTCGAAGATCAGCTCCGCCGCGAAAGCGGATCGGCCGGGCGCAGGCTGAGGGTTCTGCAAAACCCCTCATCCGGCGCTTCGCGCCACCTTCTCCCGCAAGGGGAGAAGGGACCTGACGTGGCGTCCGCCTTGCCCATCCGTCGAAGATGAGTCCACGCTCTCCCCGCTCATAGCGAGCGGGGAGGCGCGCATGGCCATCGATCAGACCCAGCGGATGCAGGAGGTGCTGGCGCGCCAGAAGGCCGCGCACATCCGCGACGGCGCGCCCAGCGCCGAGGCGCGGATCGACCGGCTGGACCGCTGCATCGCCATCCTGACCCGGCACGGCGAGGACCTGATCGCGGCGCTCAACGCCGACTTCGGCAACCGCCCGGCCGAGGTGAGCGGCATCACCGACATCGCCGGCTCCATCGGCCCGCTGAAGCACGCCAGGGCCAACCTCAAGGCCTGGATGAAGCCGGAGAAGCGCAAGACCACGCCCGCCCTGCTCGGCATGCTCGGCGCCAGGGCGCAGGTGGTCTACCAGCCCAAGGGCGTGGTGGGCGTGATCAGCCCGTGGAACTTCCCGGTGAACCTCACCTTCGCGCCGCTGGCCGGCGTGCTCGCGGCGGGAAACCGGGCGATGATCAAGCCCTCGGAGTTCACGCCGCAGACCTCCGAACTGATGGCGCAGCTCTTCCATGACGCCTTCTCGGAGGAGGAGATCGCCGTCTTCCCCGGCGGGCCGGAGGTGGGGCAGGCGTTCTCGGGGCTGGCCTTCGACCACCTGATCTTCACCGGGGCCACTTCCATCGCCCGGCATGTGATGAAGGCGGCGGCCGAGAACCTCGTGCCCGTGACCCTGGAGCTCGGCGGCAAGAGCCCGGTGATCCTCGGCCGCTCGGCCGACGTCGCCACCGCCGCCGCGCGGGTGATGGCCGGCAAGACGCTGAACGCCGGGCAAATCTGCCTTGCGCCCGACTATGTGCTGGCGCCGGAGGACAAGGTCGGTGCCTTCGTCGGCGAGGCGAGGAAGGCCGTCGAGGGCATGTTCCCGACCATCCGCGACAACCCCGACTACACCGCCGTGATCGCCGACCGGCACTATGAGCGCATCCGCGGCTATGTGGACGACGCCCGCGCCAAGGGCGCCGAGGTGATCGAGATCAACCCGGCCGGCGAGGACTTCAGCCAGCAGGAGCACCGCAAGATCCCGCCGACCCTGATCCTCAACCCCACCGACGACATGCAGGTGATGCGCGAGGAGATCTTCGGCCCGGTGCTGCCGGTGATGACCTATCGCCAGGTCGAGGAGGCGGTGGACTACGTCAACGCCCATGACCGGCCGCTGGGGCTCTACTACTTCGGCGCCGACGCGGACGAGCAGGATCGGGTGCTCTCGCGCACCACCTCCGGCGGGGTGACGGTGAACGACGTGATCTTCCACGTGGCCCAGGAGGAACTGCCGTTCGGCGGCGTCGGGCCGTCGGGGATGGGCAGCTATCACGGCGTCGACGGCTTTCGCGAATTCAGCCATCGCAAGAGCGTCTACCAGCAGCTCAAGAAGGACCTCGGGCCGATGAAGATGCTGCGGCCGCCTTACGGCGAGGGCGTGCGCAAGTACCTCGCCGGCGCGATGAAGGCGTAGCTCCCTTCCCCCTGGAGGGGGGAAGGGCCGGGGATGGGGGTGGCGGCGCGTCAGCCGCCGCACCCTTTCCGGAGAGGTCGCCACCCCCACCCCTCCCCCTTCCAGGGAGAGGGGCTTTTGTTCTGCGCTCCCGCCCGCTAAGCGAAACACCATTCAACGATCAGAGCATTTTCAGGGAGCCCCCCATTTGAGCATCAAGGGAAAGGCCTACGTGATGGGGGCCTACGAGCACCCCACGCGCGACGCGCCGGACATCTCCACCCCGCAGATCCACGCCGAGAGCGCCATCGGCGCGGTGAAGGACGCGGGCCTCTCGATGAGCGACATCGACGGCTATTTCTGCGCCGGCGACGCGCCCGGCTTCGGCGGCATGTCGATGGTCGACTACATGGGCCTGAAGGTGCGCCACCTCGATAGCACCGAGACCGGCGGCTCCTCCTACATCCTGCACGTCGGCCACGCGGCCGAGGCGATCGCGGCGGGCAAGTGCTCGGTGGCGCTGATCACGCTCGCCGGGCGCCCGCGCCAGAACCGCGGCGGCGGCTTCGGCGGCGGCGGACGGCCGGGACAGCTCTCCGACGGCCCGCCGGAAGCGGGCTTCGAGAACATCTACGGCGGCTCGACGCACAACACCTACGGCATGTGCGCCATGCGCCACATGCATGAGTACGGCACCACCTCCGAGCAGCTGGCCTGGATCAAGGTGGCCGCCAGCCACCACGCCCAGTGGAACGAGCACGCCTTCCTGCGCGACGTCGTCACCGTCGAGGAGGTGGTCAATTCGCGGATGATCGCCGACCCGCTGCACCTGATGGACTGCTGCGTGGTGACCGACGGTGGCGGCGCGCTGATCGTCACCTCGCCGGAGGTGGCCAGGTCGCTCAACCGACCGAAGGTGAAGATCATCGGCGCGGGCGAGGCGCCCAAGGGCCCGGCCGGCGGCAGGGACCTCGACCTCACCTATTCCGGCGCCCGCTGGAGCGGCAAGGCGGCCTTCGACGAGGCCGGCGTGACGCCCGCCGACATGAAGTACGCCTCGATCTACGACAGCTTCACCATCACCGTCTTGATGCAGCTGGAGGACCTGGGCTTCTGCGAGAAGGGCCAGGGCGGCAAGTTCGTCTCCGACGGCAACCTGATCTCCGGCGTCGGCAAGCTGCCGTTCAACACCGACGGCGGGGGCCTGTGCAACAACCACCCCACCAACCGCGGCGGCATCACCAAGGTGATCGAGGCGGTGCGCCAGCTGCGCGGCGAGGCGCATCCGAAGGTGCAGGTGCCCAGCTGCGACCTCGCCATCGCCCACGGCACCGGCGGCTCGCTCGGCACCCGCCACGGGGCCGCGACGGTGATCATGGAACGGGAGGCGTAAGGATGAGCGACCAACAGGAAGCCGTCGTGCTCGGCCGCAAGATCCCGGCCCCGGCGATCAGCATCGAGACCAAGCCCTTCTGGGACGCGGCCGAGACGGGCCAGTTCCTGATCAAGCGCTGCACGGCCTGCAACGAGCCGCACTGGTACCCGCGCGCCATCTGTCCGTTCTGCTCCTCCACCGAGACGGAGTGGGTGGAGAGCCCCGGCGAAGGCGTGATCTACAGCTACTCGGTCATGCGCCGCTCGCCGACCGGTCCCTACGCCATCGGCTATGTGACCCTGAACGAGGGGCCGGCGATGCTGACCAACTTCGTCGACTGCGCGCCGGAGGACCTGAGCATCGGGGCGAAGGTGAAGCTCCGCTGGGAGCC
>JADZBR010000116.1 GCA_020852035.1 Caulobacteraceae bacterium | reverse complement strand
TGGTCGGCTGGCTGCTCACCGAGGCGGCCAAGGCCGATGTCGGGACCCTGGTGCGATCCTCCAACGCCTATCTCGCCGACCTCGCCGACGGCGCCGAGTTCCTCGTCGACATCGTCGGCGTCTACGCCCAGCCCGACTGGGTCCATAATCCGCCGGGCTAGCGAGGCGGCGTCGCTCGCGGGGCTATGCGGTCCCTGCGTCAGCCGCGCCATGTTGCCCTCGCAGCAGCGGAGCACAGCGATGGGCGACACCCTCTTCGACCTTTCCGGCAAGGTCGCCCTGGTCACCGGCGGCAGCCGGGGGCTGGGCCTGCAGATGGTCATGGCCTTCGCCAGGGCCGGCGCCGACGTGGTGATCTCCAGCCGCAAGCTGGACGCCTGCGAGGCCGTCGCCGCCGAGGTGCGCGCGCTGGGCCGCAGAGCCTTCGCCCACGCCGCCCACGCCGGCCGCTGGGACGAGATCGACGGCCTGATCGAAGGCGCCTACGGCGCGTTCGGCCGCATCGACATCCTGGTCAACAACGCCGGCATGTCGCCGGCCATGCCCTCGCACGAGGTCAGCGAGTCGCTGTTCGACAGCGTGCTGAACCTCAACTTCAAGGGCCCGTTCCGGCTGGCCTCGCAGGTCGCGCACCGGCTGGCTGAAGGCGAGGGCGGGGTCATCATCAACGTCTCCTCGTCGGGCGCCCTCATGCCGCTGCCGCAGGTCATCCCCTATTCGGGCGCCAAGGCGGCGCTGAACGCCATGACGGTCTCGATGGCGCGCGAATACGGCCCGAAGGTGCGGGTCAACACCATCTCGGCCGGGCCCTTCCTTACCGATATCGCCAAGGCCTGGACGCCTGAGGCCCGCGAGCGCTCCAATAACGCGCTGGGCCGTCCGGGCCGCCCCGAGGAGGTGGTGACGACCGCGCTCTACCTCGCCAGCCCGATGTCGTCCTTCACCACCGGGGCCATCGTGCGGGTGGACGGCGGGGCCTGAAACGCCCCTGGGAAGGGCCAGGCGAACGGCGTGACGGCCACGCCCTCGCGCCCACGAGCCTCGCCACGAAGGGTGTGGCCGATCGGCGACACCGCAAAATGGACACTCAAGGGTCGGCGAACCGACCCATCCCCGCCGCGTTTGCAGCCGACCACCCGGGTTGGGACGGCTGAAAACGTAACCAGTGGAGTACGCATAAAATGAAAGTCCTCATCGCCGCCGCCTCGGGCGCCGCCCTCTTCGCCGTCGCCGCCCCGGTCATGGCGCAGGATCTGTCCAACACGCAGATCTACGGCACGCTCGGCTACACCCACATCTTCTCAGACCTGGAGAACGAGAACTCCCTCGACGACCTGACCGATTCCGACGCCGATCTCGGCGCCATCCAGGGCCGGCTGGGCGCCCGCTTCGGCCAGTATTTCGGCGTCGAGGGCGAAGCCGCCACCGGCATCAAGAAGGCCAAGGTCGGGGCCGGGACCTTCTCCGCCAAGGCCGAGCTCAACCACCAGGTCGCGCTCTACGGCGTCGGCTTCCTGCCGCTGTCGCCCAACGCCGACCTCTTCGCCCGCGTCGGCTACGGCGGCCAGGAGATCAAGGCCGAGTCGCAGGGCATCAGCGCCACGGCCGACGCCAACAGCTGGAACTTCGGCGCCGGCGCCCAGTACTTCTTTGACGCCAACAACGGCATCCGCGGCGAATACACCCGCTACAACCTCGACGACGACGCCGGTGACGTGGACACCGTTTCGGTTTCCTACGTGCGGCGCTTCTAACTCAGTTCCCCTCCCCCTTGAGGGGGGAGGGGCCAGGGGTGGGGGTGGCGCTCACTCTCCGGAAAGGCAGCGGCGGCTGAAAGGCCGCCACCCCCATCCCCGACCCTTCCCCCCTCCAGGGGGAAGGGAGCTTGACGCCATCCTCTCCGCGCCCGACCCTCGCCGGAGGGAGGCGCGAACCGTGCTCTATCAATTCCTCGGCTCGGCCATCGCCGTGGCCCTGCTCGTGGCGCTCGCCGCCTGGGCGCGGATCGCCCGCCCGACGCCGCCGCTCGACGAGGCCGCCGCGCGCCGCATCCTCGCCGACGAATACCCGCAGGTTCAGCCCACGCAGGTCTGGATCGCCGCGGACGCCGCGGCCGCCCTCGCGCGGGCCGGCGAAGCGGCGCTTCTCCTCCGTCGCCACGGCGACGGCTATACTGCCCGCAAGCTGCCCTGGACGGACCTCGCGGCGGCGAAAGTGGACAAGGGACGGGTCACGGTGGACATACGGGACATCGGCGCGCCGCGCTTCACCCTCGCCTGGCCGGCGGACGCGGCCTGGCCGCCGGAGGCCGCCGCATGAAGTCCGCGCCCGACCACCTCATCCACGCCGCCTTCGACCCGGTCACCCTGGCCATCCCGTTCTTCGTGCTGGCGGTGATCCTGGAGGTGCTGCTCGGCCGCTTCGGCAAGGCGAAGTCGAACTACGAGACGCGCGACACGCTCACCTCGCTGACCCTCGGGCTCGGCAGCACCTTCTCCGGCCTCCTGACCTTCGGCGTGCCCTTCGCCGCCAGCCTGTGGCTCTATCAGCACCGCCTGTTCGACATCCCGATGACGGCGATCTGGGCCTGGGTCGCCATCTTCTTCCTGGAAGATGCGACCTACTACTGGTTCCACCGCATCGCCCACGAGCGGCGGTTCTGGTGGGCCAGCCACGTCAACCACCATTCCTCGCAGCACTACAACCTCTCCACGGCGCTGCGGCAGACCTGGACCGGCGGCGTCGCCGGCACCTGGGCGCTGTGGCTGCCGCTGGCCTTCGTCGGCTTCCCGCCGGCGATGATCGCCATCCAGAAGGGGATCAGCCTGGTCTACCAGTTCTGGATCCATACCGAGACGATCGGGCGGATGCCGCGCTGGTTTGAGGCGGTGTTCAACACGCCCTCGCATCACCGGGTGCACCATGCCAGGAACCCGGTCTACCTAGACCGCAACTACGCCGGCATCCTGATCATCTGGGACAAGCTCTTCGGCACTTTCCAGCCGGAGCTCGACGCCGAGCGGCCGCGCTACGGCCTGGTGAGAAACCTGGGCGATTTCAACATCCTGCGCGCGGTTTTCCACGAATGGATCGGCATCGGCCGCGACCTCGTCCGCCAGCCGCGCCACGCCCTCGGCTGGCTCTTCGGCCCGCCCGGCTGGAGCCCCGACGGCAGCCGCGAGACCTCCGCCCAGTTGAAGGCCGAATGGGCCGGCCGCCACGGCCCTACGGCGCCGCCCGCGCCGAGCGCCGCCCCCGCCGTCGAGCCCGCGCGGCCTTAAAGGTTTTCTCATCGGCGGCGGGCAAGCTGACGGTCGCACCGGCAGGCGGAGCCGCCCATTCCCTCGCAACCGACAATCCAATCCTTCGACGGCTGGCGCTGGCTGGCCGTCGCCGCGGCCGTGGTGCTGGCGCTGGACGTCGCCTTCCTGGCCGTCGGCGCCGTTCAGGGGGCGTGGCTGATCGGCGCCGACGGGCGACCGCTCTGCCGCGACTTTGGCGCCTTCTGGGCCGCCGGCCAGCTGGTCGGGGCCGGCCAGCCGGCGCTCGCTTACGACCTGCCGAGCCTGACGGCGGTGTTCCAGCGGGCGGGCGCGCCGGCCGCCTGCGCCATGCCGATGCAGTATCCGCCGGTCTTCTTCCTGTGGCTGAGGCCGCTGGCCGGCCTTGGCTATCCGGTCGCCGCCGGCCTGTGGATCGCCGCCGGCGTCGCGGCCTACGCCGCCGGCCTGGCGCTCCTCGGCGGACGGGGGGCGGCGCTGCTGGCGGGGCTCGCCGCCCCGGCGGCGACCGCCTGCGTCGCCGGCGGGCAGAGCGCGCTGCTGCTGGCGGGCCTGGCGATGGCAGGGCTGGCCCTGCTCGACCGCCGGCCGCTGGTCGCCGGGGTGCTGATCGGCCTGCTGGCCTTCAAGCCGCAGTTCGGAGTGCTGATCCCGCTGGCTCTGGCGGCGAGCGGCCGCTGGCGGGCCTTCGCCGCGGCGGCGTGCAGCGTGGCCGTCAGCTATGTCGCCGCCGGCCTGGCGTTCGGCTGGGACATCTATCCGGCCTTCCTGGACGCGATCGCCGCCGCCCAGCAGGCGGTCCTAGGTCAGGGGCGGATTTCCTGGGGGAAGGTGCAGAGCACCTACGGCCTGGTCCGCGCGCTGGGCGGCGGGACGCTGCTCGCCTGGGCCCTGCAGGGCGTGGTCTGCCTGGCGGCGGCGATCGGCGTGGCCGCGCTGTGGCGCAGCCGCGCGCCGTTCGAGCGCAAGGCCGCCGGCCTCTGCGTGGCCATGCTGGCGGCCTCGCCCTATGTGCTGATTTACGACCTGACGCTGGCCGCCGCCGCGGCCGTCTGGTTGCTGGCTGAACGGGGGGCGAGGATCGGCCCGCTCTCGGCGGCGGCGATCGGGGCCTCCCTGCTGCTGCCGCTGGCGCACGGCGACACCGCCTTGCCTCTCGGGCCGCTCGCCCTGGCGCTGCTGGCGGCGGTGATCGTCGCCCGCCGGCGGGTTTCGCACCCCGGCGAGGGGCGCACCGCGCCGGCCGCACCGCTCACCGCCTGATCGAAGGTCAGCCGAGCGCCAGCGAGCTCACTCCCGCAAGAGCGGCAGCGACAGCCCTGGCGCCGGCCGCTCCGCCAGCACCTCGCGGCGGAAGCGGAAGAGTTCGGCGGGTCGCCCGCCGGTCTCGGTCTCCAGCCGCCCCAGGCCCTCGACCAGGTCGGTGCGCTCGAGCGCCCGGCGGAAGTTCTGCGTATGCAGCGGCACGCCGGCGATCGCCTCCACCGTGCGTTGCAGGGCCGAGAGGGTGAACGCCTCGGGCGTCAGCTCGAACACCACCGGGCGGTATTTCAGCTTGCCCCGCAGGCGGCCGAGCGCGGTGGCCAGGATGCGCCGGTGGTCGGAGAGCATCGGCTGGCCCAGCGCCGCCGTCAGGGCCGGATCGTCCGGCGCGGCCTCGCCGCGGTCGCGCGCCGCCTCGGGCGCCAGCCCGGCCTCGTAGAGCAGCTCATAGCGGTCCAGCACCCGTTCCTCGTTCCAGCGAGCGCCGTCGAGCGCGAACAGCTGGCGACAGCGGGCGCGGCGGGCCGGGCCCTGCGCCGGCGCCCCCGCGCGCGCCCAGCGGCCCAGCGCGGTCTCCAGCACATCAAGGCAGGTGGGGCGGCCGGCGCGCCAGTCCTCCCAGGGGAAGAACCGCGACCACGACGACCAGCTGGAGTCCGGCGCGTGAGTGTCGACCGCGGCCGGGGTCAGGGCCAGGTAGCCCACCGAGATCACCCGCGTCGCGCCCGCGCCAAGGTCGGCGAGCGGCGCGTCACGGCCCTGGTCGCCGAAGGTGTAGAGCTGCTCGACATAGCCGAGGTCGAACCGCGTCTGGGCGGTCACGAAGGCGCGCAGGGCCAACTCGAAGGTGCGGTCCGCGGCCGGGTCGAAGGGGCCGAAGGGCAGGGCGGGGGGCTGGCCCGGATGGGTGACGGTCAACGCCACCGCCTCGCCCTCGCGGATCGCCACCACCACGGCCGAAAGGCCGATGACCACGTCGGCGCTCATTCGGTCTCGAACGCCGCCCTCGGCGCGGCCTCATAGCCGGCGGCTTCGGAGAGCACATGGAAGCGCGCCACATACCGCTCCTGCGCCGGGAAAGGCGCCTGCGGCTCGATGTGCAGGTGATAGCCCGGCGGCGGCCGGCCAAAGAAACCGTCGGCCTCGGCCCCGGTGAAGCCCGCCAGCTGGGTGGCCTCGAACCAGGCGCTGGCCCGGTCGGCGGCCTTGATCAGCTTCTTGACGGCCACGGGGACCTTGGCCGGCAGGCCAAAGCGCAGGTGGATCGCGCCCTCCAGCCGCTCCTCGAACTGCCTGTAGTCGAACCCCAGCGCGGCCTTGAACGGCGAGATCATGTCGCCGATCACATATTCCGAGGCGTCGTGCAGCAGGCCCGCCAGCCGCCAGCGCGGCTCCAGCGACGGCTCGATGTGGGCCATGATGTCCTCCACCACCACCGAGTGCTGGGCTACCGAGAAGGCGTGCTCGCCCACCGTCTGGCCGTTCCAGCGGGCGACACGCGCCAGGCCGTGGGCGATGTCCTCGATCTCGATGTCCATCGGCGAGGGATCGAGCAGGTCGAGCCGTCGGCCCGACAGCATCCGCTGCCAGGCGCGGGGAGTCTTTTTCGAAGCACGCAGCCCTTTCGCCACGGATGCGTTTCCCTCCAAGGTGAAGCTGTGTTCCTGTGAGACCCTCATTTGGCACAGATCAACGCCCCGCGCCGCCGAAAGGCGTAGGGTCGGCCGAAAGACGCAAGGTTTGAGGAAGGATCGAGGATGAGTTGGGCCCGGATCATGGTTCCCCTGGCGGGCGCGCAAGGGGACGCCCAGGCGTTGGCGGCCGCCGCCGCGATCGCCGGGCCGTTCAACGCCGAGGTCGCGGCCGTCTACACTCCGGCCGATATCGCCGACGTGATGCCCTGGATGGGCGAGGGGTTCCTGGGCGGCGTTCAGACCACGGCGCTCGAATCGCTGCGCGAAGCCACCGCCGCCGGCGAGGCCGCCGCGCGCAAGACGGTCGCCGAGGCGGGCTACGCGAAGACCGCGTTCGTCAGCCTGGAAACCCCGGTCTGGGCCGGGCTGTCCGTGGAAGGCCGGCTCTCCGACGTCCTCGTCTTCGGTTCGGACGCCGCGCGCGGGCGCGGTCCGTTGGCCGAGTCCTTCCAGCAGATCGTCGCCGACGAGCAGCGCCCGACCGTGGTCGCCCGCGCGGGCCTGCAGGTGGGCGGCGTGGTCGCGGTCGCCTGGGACGGCGGCAAGGAGGCCAGCCGCGCGGCCCGCACGGCCCTGCCGCTGCTGCAGAAATCCTCCCGGGTGGTGGTGCTTTCCGCCCCGCAGGCGACCTCGCGCAAGTTCGACGCGCGGCGTCTGGCCGACTTCCTGGCGGCGCGCGAGGTGAAGGCCGAGGTGCAGGTGCTGGAGGGTGGCGGCGACGCCGCCGGCTTGCTGCTCGGCGCCTGTCGGAGCCTGGGCGCGAATATCCTGGTGGCGGGCGCCTTCGGTCACCCGCGGCTGCAGGAGTTCATCTTCGGCGGCACGACGCGCACCTTGCTAGGCGCCGAAGACGGCCCCTCGCTGTTCCTGTCACACTAGGCTTTTCTGGAACGATAAGAATGACTTTGTCCCGCATCGTCATGCGCCTTGCGCGCAATCCCGGCACCGAATTCGCCGGTGGCGACGACCATCGCGGCTACGCCCTGACCGCGCCGCTCACCGCCGATGGGCTGATTGACGAAAGCGCCTACGGCAAGGCCAAGGCCCAGTGCGTGGTCCGCCGCTTCGCGCCCGACGAGGATCCGGCGGACGGCGTCCTGGCCCGCAAGGGCAGTCGCTGGTTTTTCGACTACGACGAGGACGACAGCGCCGACGACGAGCCGGTGCATCGCCTGGGTCAGCACAAGTTCGCGGTCGGGGAATACGTGACCATCAGCGACGAGGACGGCCGTCCGCTGACCTACAAGGTCGTTGAGGTGCAGCCGGCGGCTTAGTTTCCCTCCCCACGAGGGGGAGGGAGAAAATCAGGCGGCCTGCGCCGGCGGGGCCAGGCCCTGCATCATCATCTTGTTGATGTCGATCAGCGGCTCGAAGTCCTCCTGGCGGCGCATCACCGCGCTGGAGTGGCGCGAGACCCAGAGGCTGAGCGAGATGATCTGCGCCTTCAGCGGCTTGGGCAGGCCATTGCCGGGCTCGGAGACGTCGCGCGCCAGCGTCGACCACAGGCGGCGGTTCCAGTCGAGCGCATCGATGCGCACGGCGAAATCCATCTCGTCAGCCTGCGAGGCGCTCATCAGCGCCCGCGTCACCTGTCCGAACAGGCGGTATTCCAGCTCGCGCGGGTGTTCAGCCCGCTGCGCCGCCGCCTGATAGGCCTGAAGCGACATTCCCCAACCTCTCGTCTTCGTACTCGACCAGCTTCCGGCACAGCATGAGCGCCTTGTAGAACTCGCGGTTCATGGCGTGTTTGGAAATGGCCACGCAATCGACCAGCACGTCTGGATTACGCACGGCGCCCATGAATTCCCCAAGCCGGTTGGCGAATTCATCGTAGAACTTGTGGGCGTTGGCCTCGTCCAGGTACATCATCATCATCGGGAAGTAGATCCGCCGGGCGGGCGAGGTGACCTCGTCCTCCTGCAGGATGTCCTTCTCCCGCAGCACGGAAGCCTTGTTCTGCAGCACGAGCGTGGCGCGGCGATCGCCGTTCTGGACCACAGCCCCGTTGAGCACGAACTTCTCCCCCGGCTTGAGCGACAGCTTGAGCGGCATTCTGCGCGACCCTCCGATGAGCCCCGGACCCCCTCCGGGAACGTGCGGCGCGTCGCAACGCCTGGCTGTTGTTCAAGCATCAGCATCCAGTCGGCGACTGAACGGACGCTAAAGCGACGTGGTTAATTGGGTATTGCGGGGGGCGAGTCCCGTCCAGCGGCGCGTTATCGCCGCGTTAAGCATAACCTTCAAAAGCTCGCCCGATGAAGCTCCAGCCCAAGGATTCGCCGCCGGCGCCCGTCGCGGGCGCGGCCGCCGCGCCGCTGCGCCTGCAGGCGATGGCGGCAGGGGATTCCGCGGCCGGCGACACCGTCGCGCGCCTGCTCCTGGGGCTCGACCGGCGGCCTGGCCTGCGGGCGGCCCTGCCGCGCCTGCGCGAGGCGGTGGCGGCGCTGAAACAGGAGGACTGGCCGCAGGCCGAGCGGGCGGCCGGCGCGGCGGTGAAGCTGGATGCGGGCAGCAGCTATGGCTGGCACATGCTGGCCATCGCCCGCGACAAGCAGGGCGCGCTGCCGGCGGCGCTAGAGGCCTACGAAAAGGCCTTCCAGCTCGACCCCGCCAATCCCGATATCGTCAACAATCTCGGGCGGATGGCCTATCGCCTTAAGATGTTGCCGCAGGCCGAGGCGCTGTTCGTCCACTACCTCTCCCAGAAGCCGGGCATGATCGATGCGATCAACAACCTGGCCTGCGTGCTGCGCGACCAGATGCGCTACGACGACGCCGTCGAATTCCTCAAGCCGGCCATCGCCGAGGCGCCCGGCGAAGCCTCCCTCTGGAACACCCTCGGCACGGTCCTGGCTGACAGCGGCGAGATGGCTTCGGCGACGGTGTTCCTCGACGAGGCGCTGCGCCTGAACCCCCGCCACGCCAAGGCCCGCTACAACCGCGCCACCGCCCGCCTGGCGCTGGGCGACGCCCCGGCCGCGGTGGAGGACTGCGAGGCCGCCATCGCCGGCGCCGAGACGCCGGACGACCTGGCGATGATGCGCTTCGCCCGCGCCACCATGCTGCTGGCCAGCGGCGATCTGACGCAGGGCTGGGAAGCCTATGAGGCTCGCTTCGACCCGCACTACACCGACCCGCCCAGCTTTCTCACCGACCGGCCGCGCTGGGCGCCCGGAGACGACCTGGCCGGCAAGCGCCTGCTGCTGATCGGCGAGCAGGGGCTGGGCGACGAGGTGATGTTCGCCGGCATGCTCCCGGACATCATCGAGGCGGTCGGGGATGGGCAGGTCACGCTGGCGGTCGAAAAACGCCTCGTGCCGCTGTTCGCCCGCAGTTTTCCGGAGGTGGCGGTCGGCGCCCACGTCACCACCCGCCGGCATGGACGGATCCTGCGCGCCGCACCCTTCGTGCGCGACTGGCCGGCCGTCGATCTCTGGAGCCCGCTCGCCTCGCCGCTGCGAAGGTTCCGCGTCGGGATCGAAGCCTATCCGGAGCGCCCGCAGGGCTTCCTGAAGGCCGATCCCGAGCGCATCGCCTACTGGCGCGGGGTCCTGGCCCGCGAACTCCCCGCCGGGCCGAAGATCGGCCTGCTGTGGGCCAGCCTGCTGATAAACTCGGCCCGCAACCGCTACTTCGCCCCCTTCGGCGCCTGGGCGGAGGCGCTGCGCACGCCGGGGGCGGTGTTCGTCAACATGCAATATGGCGACTGCGCGGCCGAGATCGCCCATGCGCGCGAGGTCTGGGGCGTGGAGGTCTGGACGCCGCCGGGCATCGACCTGAAGCAGGACCTGGACGACATCGCCGCCTTGAGCTGCGCCCTCGACATCACCGTCGGGCCGGCCAACGCCACCAGCAACATCGCCGCCGCCTGCGGCGCGCCGGTGTGGATGATCGCCACGCCGGGAGCCTGGCCGCTGCTGGGGACCCTGCGCCATCCCTGGTATTCGCAGGTGCGCATCTTCCTGCCGCCGGCGTTCGGCGACTGGACGGCGGCGATGGGCGAGATGGCCGCGGCGCTGGCCGATCTGGTGACCGGAACGCAAGCGGCCTGACGGGGGTTAGTCAGGCAAGGTCGCCGCCCCGGCGCCTCGGGAGACCCTCATGCCCCGCCCCGGCGAAAACGACATCGAGTTCGACGCCCAGGACCGCGCCGAAGCCTATGACGAGGACAACGTCACCGAAGGCGACGAGCGGCGCACCTTCGAGGAGTTCGACGACGTGCTGGACGTCACCCGCCGACTGGGCGACGCCGAGGACGATGAGGCGCTGGACGCCGGCGACTACGATCCCGACGACCTCGGCGACGAGGACCTTGAGGAGGACGAGAACCGGGTGGAGATGCGGGTGCTCTCCGCGGAGATCGAGGAGGGTGAGTTCGACGACGACGATCCCGGCGCGGACTCCATCCAGGGGCTCGATCTGGTGGCGGACGCGGACGAGGTGGAAGGCGCCGAGGACGACTTCACCAACTTCCAGTCCAGAGGGCTTTCCGACGAGGATATCGAACGGCTGGGTTATGGCCGCGCCTCCGCCTCGCCCGAACCGAAAGCCGGCCACTCGGCGGAGGATGTCGAGGACCGGCGTGA
>JADZBR010000115.1 GCA_020852035.1 Caulobacteraceae bacterium | reverse complement strand
GCGGCGATCGCCGCCGCCCGGGCCAACCTCGGCAGAACGGCGCCCAACCCCTCCGTCGGCTGCGTCCTCGTCAAGGACGGTCGGGTCCTCGCCGTCGCCGCGACGGCGCCCGGCGGCCGGCCGCATGCCGAGGAGCAGGCGCTGGACGCGGCGGGCGATGCGGCCAGGGGCGCCACGGCCTATGTCACCCTAGAGCCCTGCGGAGCGCGCTCGTCCGGCGGCCTCTCCTGTTCGGAACGCCTGATCGCGGCCGGCGTGGCGAGGGTGGTGGTCGCCTGCGCCGACGCCTCGCCCTACGCGGCCGGCCAGGGCGGTGAGCGGTTGCAGGCGGCGGGAGTGAAACTGGAGGTGGGCCTGCTGGCGGGCGAAGCGCGGCCGCTCTATGCGGACTATCCGCACCTCGGCTGAGCGGCCGCCTCAACGCGCCGTTAAGACGCGTTTGATATCAGAGGCTTCCGAATTTTGTCCGGTCGGAAGACCCATGTCCGCACAACCGCTCGCCGACACCGCGCCGCGCCGCCTGACCCAGCAGGAGGTCGACCTCGTCTGCGCCAAGCATGACCGGCTGTGGACTTCGCGTCCCGGTGGCGCCCGCGCCGTCTTCGCCTGGCAGGACCTGTCGGGCCTCGACCTCTCCGGCCGCAACCTCTGTGACGCCGACCTGACTGGGGCGATTCTGGCCGACTGCAAGCTGGTGGGGGCCAGGCTCGACCACGCCAACCTCTTCGGCGCTGACATCCAGAACGCCGACCTCACCGAGTGTTCGCTGCGGCGGGCCGATCTGCGCGGCGCCTGCCTGCGGGGGGCGGACCTGACCGGCGCGGACCTCTTCGAGGCCGACCTGCGCGAGGGCACGCTGGCCCGCCACGACCGTTCCGAAGGCTTTAGGGTGCACGAGCACACGCCGCGCTCGGCCGACGCCCAGGGCACGGTGCTGGCCGGCGCCAACCTGGAGCGTTCGCGCCTCTCCGGCGTGGTGGCGGTGAAGGCCGACTTTACCGACGCGGTGCTGAAGGACGCCAAGCTGATCCGCGCGAACCTCAAGCAGGCGACCCTGGCGGGGGCCAACATGGCCGGCGCCGACCTTTCGGGGGCGGACCTGGCGGGGGCGGACCTGCGCGACGCGGTGCTGGTCGGCGCCAAGACCGTCGCCTGGAACGTGCACGAGGCGAACCTTTCGGGCGCGCTGACCGACAAGCCGGCGGGCGAGGACATCACCGCCCTGCCGTACGAGAAGATGATCCGCGACCACGCCCGCTGGTGCGAAACCGGCGGGGCGGACGGCCAGCCCTCGGTGTTCAACGGCGCGGACCTTCGGGCCCTGAAGTCGATCCGCGGCTTCAACCTGACGGCGCTCTCGGCCAAGGACGCGGTGTTCTACGGGCTCGACATGGAGGGCGTGCAGTTGCAGGGCGCGCACCTGGAGAACGCCGACCTGCGCTCGTGCAACCTGCGGCGGGCGGACCTGCGCGGGGCGCGGCTGCACGGGGCCAAGCTTAACGGAGCCGACCTGCGCGACGCCCAGATGGGGCCGCTGCTGATCGGCGCGGACCGGGTGCTGCCCTGCGACCTCACCGGCGCCAGCCTGAAGGGTGCGGACCTGGCCCTGGCCGACGCGCGCCAGGCGGTATTCGCCGGGGCGGACCTGTCGCGCGCCAGCTTCGTCGGGGCCCTGACCCGCCAGGCGGATTTCACCGGCGCCAACCGCCAGGGCGCGCGCGGCCTGCACGACGCGATCTAGCGCGCAAAGAAAAAGGGCGACGCTTAAAGCGCCGCCCTCACGGTCATACCGTTTCAGTCGAAGGCCTTAGGCGGCCGTCTCGCCCTCGATCAGCGGCGCGGCCGGCGCCGTGGTGATGGCGACGGTGCGGGGCTTCAGGGCCTCCGGCAGTTCGCGCTTCAGCGAGATCGAGAGCAGGCCGTCGGCCAGGTTGGCGTCGGTCACGACCACATAGTCGGCCAGCTGGAACTTGCGCTCGAAGTTGCGCTCGGCCAGGCCACGATGCAGGTAGCGCTTGGCCTCGTCGTTGGCGGCCTTGCGGCCCTGCACGGTGAGGAGGTTCTCCTTCACCTCGACGTTCAGCTCTTCCGGCTTGAAGCCGGCGACGGCGATCTCGACGCGGTAGGCGTTTTCGTCGGTGCGCTCGATGTTGTAGGGCGGATAGCCCTGCGCGCCCTCGGTCTGGGCGCTTTCAAGCAGCGCGGCCAGGCGGTCGAAGCCGACGACGGAACGGTAGAGGGGGGCGAAATCGAAAGTACGCATGGAAACAGTCTCCTTGAGGAAGCAAGTCTGTTGATCTGATGCAGGCCCGCGGCGACCCGAGATCGGCGTCGCCTGTGACCCGGAAGGCCCGGATACCCAGCGCCTTCAGGCGGTTAGTTGGGAGCCGCCGAGGGGTGTTCAAGACCCGCTGCAACAAGTTTCGCGCTTGTTCGCCTTGCCAGCGCCAAACTCAGCCGTAAGGCTCCGGGCCGAGCGACTGGGGAGAGAGACATCATGTTCAAGCACGCTTTCGGCGCGGCGCTCGCCGCGGCCGGGCTGATGCTGGCGGCGGTGCCGGCCGCCCGGGCCGCGGACGCCGCCCTCGCCGCCGCCGTGGCCGGCGACCAGCGCAGCGAGGCGCACAAGGCGCGCGACGCGGCGCGCAACCCCGCCGAGACCCTGGCCTTCTGGGGCCTGAAGCCGAACCAGACGGTGGTCGAGCTCTCGCCGGGCAGCGGCTACTGGACCGAGATCCTCGCGCCCTACGCCAAGGCCACCGGCGGGACCTATGTCGCCACCGCCGCCGACCTCGATAATCCGAACCTGCCGGAGGCCGCGAAGAAGAGCCGCGCGGCGTTCGAGGCCCGCTACGCCGACGAGGCGAAGTTCGGGAAGGTCGCCTATGTGAACTTCGGCGGGCAGTCGAAGTCGCTCGGCGCGCCGGGGTCGGCCGACCTGGTCATCACCGCGCGCAACGTCCACAACTGGATGTGGACCGAGGGCCAGCTCGACCGCATCCTCAAGCAGTCGCACGACGTCCTGAAGCCCGGCGGCGTGCTGGCGGTGGAGGAGCATCGCGCCGATCCGCGGCCCGAGGCGGTGAACGCCGACGGGCGCCGCGCACACGACGGCTACGTCTCGACCGCCACGGTGATCGCCGCAGCCGAGAAGGCCGGCTTCACGCTCGCCGCCCAGTCGGAGGTCAACGCCAACCCCAAGGACACCAAGGATCACCCCTTCGGCGTCTGGACCCTGCCGCCGTCGCGCCAGAGCTCGGCCAGGGCCGGCGAGCCTTCGCCGGAGGGCTTCGACCGGGCGAAGTACGATGCGATCGGCGAGAGCGACCGCATGACCCTGCGCTTCATCAAGCAGGGCTGAGGATTTGCTCGGGGCTGCGACCCGCAGGGGGCTGATGGCCGGCGCCCTGGCGCTGGCCGCCTGCCGGCCGCGGCCGGCCGCCAACGAGGCCGCGCCGCCGCCGGGCGCGCCGCCGAAGGTGCCAGCCGGCTCCAGCCTGGCCGCGGCGGTGGCGGGGGACTGGCGCTCGGCCGCCGACAAGGCGCGCGATCCCTATCGCCATCCGGCCGAGAGCCTGGCCTTCTGGGGCGTCGAGCCGGGGCAGACGGTGGTGGAGTTCTGGCCCGGCGCGGGCTGGTACACCGAGATCCTGGCGCCCTTCCTGGCCGGCGCCGGCGGCAAGCTCTACGCCGTCAATATCGAGGCCGGGGAGCCGCCCGACCCGGCGGTGGCGCAGGTGATCGAGGCCTACAAGCGCCGCCTGCGGGCCAACCGGCGGCTCTACGGAGAGGTGGAGTTCACCACCTTCGGCCCGACCAGCGGCCCGGTGGCGCCGGCCGGGAGCGCCGACGTGGTGCTGTTCCTGCGCAACATCCACAACTGGATGGCCGCCGGCATCGCCGAAAAAGCCTTCCGCGACGCCCTGGCCGCCTTGAAGCCCGGCGGCATGCTGGGCGTGGAGGAGCACCGCGCCGAGGCCGGCGGGGTGCAGGACCCGCTGGCGGCGAGCGGCTATGTGCAGCAGGCCTATGTGATCCAGCTGGCGCAGGAGGCGGGCTTCCGGCTGGCGCAGGCCAGCGAGATCAACGCCAACCCCAAGGACGACCACGACCACCCGTTCGGCGTCTGGACCCTGCCGCCGACCCGGCTCTCGGCCCCGCGCGGCGAGCCGCCGTCGCCGGACTTCGACCACGCGCCATTTGACGCCATTGGCGAGAGCGACCGGATGACGCTGCGGTTCGTCAAACCCACAGGGGCGGCGGCGACTGCTCCGGCCAAAGCACCACCAGCCCAATAGACCCGTCACCCTAGGCCTTGTGCCTAGGGTCCCTCGACCAGCCGCTCAGAAGGTGGATGTCGGAGGCGCTGAGCTTGAGGTGCGCGGATGGCGATGTTTGAGAGCCCGCGAGAGGGATCCTAGGCACAAGGCCTAGGATGACGAGCTT
>JADZBR010000114.1 GCA_020852035.1 Caulobacteraceae bacterium | reverse complement strand
CGCGTCCTGATCGTCGGCGCTCACAGCCTGCAGCCAAAGGTCCGAGGTCGGGTCGTCGCTGAAGAAGCGCGCCAGTTCGGCCAGAGCCAGGCGGTCGGTCGGGTCGGCGACCCAGCGAAAGGCCGCCATGACCAGCTCGACGTGGGGCGTCTTGGCCAGGCCGTCGCGTTCGACCGCCACCTTGACGCCAAGACGGCTGAGCGAGGTGGCGACCCGCAGGATATCGGCATGGCTTCGGCAAAGCACGGCCACGTCGCCGGCCTTGAGCGGACGAACCCCGCCCTCGGCCTTATCGCCGACTACCCAGTCGGACCCGTCAGCGATGGCGTCGCGGATTCCAGCGGCGAGGGCCGCGTACTGGAGATCCAGTTTGCCCTCCAGCCACCAGACCGCGAACGGCGCATGGCTAAAGCCCGCCTCCGTGCGCGCCGTGCCGCTAAAGGCATGCTCCGAAGCCGGTAGGCCCATGGCGCTGAAGGCCGGGCCGAAGGCGGCGTTGACGAAAGACACAATACCCTCGCGGCTGCGATAAGAGGTGGCGAGCACCTCTTGAGGATCGGTCGTGGTGGCCGCGACACCGTCGAACGCCGCCTGGGTCAGGGCGCTATCGGCGTTGCGGAAGCCGTAGATCGCCTGTTTGGGATCGCCGACCCAGGTGCTGGCGTCCACCAGCTCGGCCATGGCCGTGAAGATGGCGATCTGGAGCGGACTGGAGTCCTGAACCTCGTCGACGAAGACGCGGCTGATGCGCTCGCCCAGTCGCGCGGCCATGGACGGATCCCGCAGCACCTCGAGCGCCAGGGCCTCCTGGTCGATGAAGTCCATCAGGCCGCGCTCGGCCTTGTAGGCCTGGTAGGCGTCTAACGCCTCCGCCGCGCAGGTGAAGAGAGTACGGATGAAGGCTTCACAGTCGGCCTGAAGGCGCGGGTGCTCGGGGTGGCGCGCGGCGGCGCGGGAGACCGCGTCGAGGGCGTCGATCAGCGCCTGACCATCCTTCTTGGCGCATTTGACCTTCGAGAGCCGCGCCCAATCCGGCCATGACAGGCGCTCGCCGCGCTGCACGGCGGCCTGCACCGGACGCAGCAGCTTCAGCGCCGCTTTGCCGTCATTGCCCAATTCTGCGGGGAACACGGTGAGGGCGGCGGCTACAGCGCCGTGGAGCGCCCGGTCGAGCGCGTCAGCGCTGATACTCGGCGCCGGCAACAGGGCCATGAAGGTCTCCACCGACCGATCGGCGGAGTGGGCGAGGCCGGCGGCCCCCAGACCATTGGCCCGGGCCAGTTCGATCAGCCGCCGCACGGTGGACCGCCAGTCGGAGCGCTCAGCGTCAGCGGCGCGTTTCGGCTCGAAGAAGCCCATCGCTTCAGCCAGGGCGTTGAGCGCTGGGGCGTGACGCTCGATTGGGGTGTCCGCCGCGATGGCGAAGAGGCGCGAGACGCCGTCTTCGGGAATGACCTCAGCGCGCGGCGAGCGGCCCAGGTCGATGGCGTGCTCGCCGACGATCTGGCCGCAGATCGAGTTGACGGTGCCAAACCGCGCCCCCAACAGACGCGCGGCCTGTTCGGCCCGCCCCGCCTTGAAGAGGTGGGCGCGCGATCGCTCGATGAGTTCGTCCGCCGCCTTTACTGTGAAGGTGGTGGCGACGATTTCTTCTGGCTCGCGGGTTTCCACTTCCCCGGCGATGTCGCGGACGATGCGGGTGGTCTTGCCGGCCCCGGCGGAGGCGACAACGGTGTTGATCTTGGCGGCGCTCATGGTCAGTTCGCCTCCTGGGTGACGCGGCATAGGCTGGTCAGTTCGCAATAGCGGCAGGGCGCCTCCCCGGGGCTGACGCCCAGGTCCGCCGGGAAGTGGTCCGCGGCCTGCGGCAAGCCTGTGCCGAGGGCGACGCCCTGGACCGCGAGGTCGCGCCAGGCGCGCCAGGTTTCCATCAGGTCAATCCAGGTGTCCGCCAGAGAGCGAGACGCCTCGATCTCCTCGTCAGCGACGAAGGCGCCCGTCGGACCGATCAGGCGACGCTGGTTGAGGAGGTAGTAGGCGCCCGGCGCCGGGGCGCCCGCCGCCGGGTCAGCGATCGCCCCGTAGGTCGCCAACTGAAGCGCTCGGCCTTCGGCGAGTTCGGTGCGACGGCGGTTGGCGCTTCGGGTCCACTTCAGATCGATGACGCCGGTCCCATGGGTCTGGTGACGGACCACCAGGTCCAGACGGCCCAGAACATCGAGACCATCTGGGAAGGCGGCTTCACGGTCGAGTTCGGTGCCTACCACCTCCAGGTTCTTCTGGCGGAGCAGGCGGGCCAGTTCGGCCAGGGCGGCGGGAACGCGCGTGCGTGCGGCGGCCAGCTCGCCGGCGAATTCCGGCTGCTGCAGGGGCGCGGCGATGGCGCTGAGCAGGGTGTCGAACACCGCATCGACCTGGCGCAGCACCTCCTCGGCATCCGCCACGGGACCTGGCTGCAAGACGCGGTTGGCGATTTCGTGGGCCAGATTGCCGAGCAGCTGGTCTGGGCCAGGGATCTCCGAAAACCGGCCACGCGAGAGCCGCAGAACGTCGAGCAGCATCCAGCGCATCTGGCAATCGGCCAGGCGCTCAAAGCTCGTGGCGCTCTCCTTCCGGCCAGCGAGCTTGGCGACGGCTGACGCCGGCAGGGCCCAGCGGGCCAGGGCCTGGGGCGGCGAGACGATGGCGGCCAGTTCGCGCGGTAGTCGCCGGCCCGCCAGATCGTGGGCGGCGTCCTCAAGCAGGCGCTCCGCGGTCCAGCGGATCTTGCCGCCGGCCGGCTGGAGCAGAGGGTTGAGCTGGTGCGCAAGCGGATGGCTGACCGTCTCTTCGCCCGCCGACAGGGCGGGGCGGATCAGCATGGCGCGGGTTTGGGTATGGTGGAGGGCGTTGGCGTAGCCCCAGCCGATGCGCGCGGCCGCGGCGGCCGGCGCTTCAAGTTCGCAGCCGGTGTCTATGAGGGCTGCGATCTCGGCCTGGCTCCACGGCGGGGTCGGCACCCGATCACCCGGCCCCTTGAAATCCCACCAGATCAGCCGGTCGACCGGCCCCCAGATGGCGGCGGGGGTCTTCACGCACCGCAGGCCGCCTGCGGTCGCGATATGCTCGGGGTTCTGGGCGCCCTCTGCCAGCACCTGCTCGATCATCCGTTCGACCAGCAGGGCGGGGAGGGGGTCCTGACCCAGGACATCGATCGCTTGCGTCAGCGCGCTCGCCGCGCCGGCGACCGTCAACAGCAACGGGTCGCCACCGCCGGCATCGGTCTCAATGGCCCATTGGCCCACACGCGTAGCGATGCGGCGGGCCGCATCGGCCGGAATGCCGTCGAGCCGATTGTAGAGCCCGCCCGTTGTCCACTCGCGCCAACGATCCCGCCTGCGGCTGATCTCGGCCTCGGCCGTCGGATGATCGGCGAACCGTTGCGCCAGATCGGCATCGAGGTCCGCCCAGGCCCGATCCCAAGCGGCGGCGCCCGTGCCGGGCTCTCGCGCGAGGGCGCGCGCCAGCTTGCGCGCCGCGCTCCGGCCGATGGGCGGGCGGGGCAGCAAGAGCAGATCAAGCAGCGCCTTGGCGTCGAACGGGGCCCAGCTGGCGGCGAAGGCCAGCGGCAAGACCTGCAACGCGCCCCGCCAGGGCGAGGCCGCGGACAGTCCAAGGGCGGGCAGTCCGCGCGCTTGCAGGGCGCGATCGAGCAGGGCGGTGTCGCCATCGCAGCTGACGACAACGGTCCCGGCCAGCTCCTCTTCAGTGCCGGCCGCCAGCCATTCCGCCAGCGCCTCGGCCGCCATCAGAGCGGTGTCGGCTTCGACGGTCATGAAACTCGCATCGCCTCGCAGGGTTTCCGGCGAACCCGTGGCCAGAAACGTCTGGACGTTCCGCAGGTCGGTATCGTTGGCCGATCCGGAGACCGACACCTGTCCGATCACAGTCCCGCAACGCTCCAGCTGATCGACGAGCCGGCGATAGGGCGGGGGCAGCACCTGGCGGGGCTCGACGAGACGGATATGGTCGACAGTGACCGCGGGCCGGTCCGACAGGGCGGTGAGCACCGCGCACAGCCGATCGGGCGATCCTGCCGGAAGCGACGGTCCAGCACTCTCGGCACGGGCGAGATCGTCGAGGCGCGGCGATCCGATGGCTTCACCCCGCCACCCGGCGGCGATCAGTTGGTCGCGCCAGCCCAACAGCGCCTTGGCCGTGGCCCAAGGGTCACGGACGAAGGACGCCGCGTAGAACGGAGCGCCGTTCACCGCCGCCGCGGCGCGCAGTTTCGCGGCATAGGCGGCGATGCGGACGGCTTCGGCGCCGCGGGGGCCAGTCAGGCCCAGCTGCACCTCCAGGATGTCGGTCAGGCCGCTCGGCCCGACAACGGCGGCGTGCAAGGCGCCCTCCGCGTCACCGGGGAAGTCCGGATAGGCTCGCTCGTCGCACGCCAGCCCCAAAATCAAGTCCATGCCGGTATCCCCGCCAAAATCATCCGCCGCCATTCTTGGAGGCTACCGTGTGTCCCCGACAGATTCGGTCGGGTGAATGTGACGCCTCTGGCAGGGCGTCAGCACATGTCCTTGTCGACGTAGCGGTCGCGATAGTCGTGGTGTCGCCGCACCTCGTCCTCGATCTGCGAGGGTGGTTTCAGCAGCGGCAGGTCCAGCTCTTCTTGGGCGAGCCCCCACGCCAGCAGCAAGCGGGCGAAGTCGGTATCTGCGTCGTAGCGTAGGTTGGCGCCGGGCGCTGGCGTCCGGCGAGGCGCTTCAAGGCCCTTTGGGTAGTTGCTGTAGAGTTCGTCGTGGACGTCCGTGAGCCGGCCGCCGCCCACAAACAGGAGCGGCTTGGGAATGCCGTTCTGCGGGAAGAAGTCGGAGGCTTTCCGAAGGAAGGTGGTCGATAGGACGTGGCGCGTATGCTGGGCGCACGCCGCCCGAAATGTCGGGTCGGGCACGTCTGCGCCGCGCGCGGCCCGAAGCGCTTCTGCGCCGAGTAGGCCCACGGCGGACATGAAAACGAGCACCTTGTGATCGCCATCGGGGATGTGGAAGGTCGCCACGTCCAGGGTGGACGCGCCGACGTCGACGATGACATGCGGCCCGCGACGATGATCGGGACTGGCCTTGTAGCCGGCAATGACCCCGGCCAGCTCCTCGAACAGAACAAACGGACTGTCAGCCGTGGTTTCCAGGTCGGCAGTGGCGCGCTTGTGCGCGGCTTTGACGGTCTCAAGATCAAGATCGGCCGCAAAGGGCGCGACCTCGAAAGCCGCCGCAAGCACCCGGCGAAACTCGTCGGCGCAGCCTGGCTCATCCTTGCACGCGACAGGGACGCCGAAGTGGAACCGCGAATAGTGGCTACGCCCGTCGAAACCGGCCGGCGGATGCCGCTGATGGTCGCCGATGATGAAGGCGATCAGCAGAGCAAGGTAAGCTACGGCGGCCTGGGCATGGGTGATCCCGCCGCTCATCCGGTGCCCGGTCGCCTGGATCAACCCGGTCTTGAAGCCCTCAATCGCAATTGCCCCGTCGCGGGGAGCCAATGAAAATCGTCCCGTTGTGGCGTCGTACCAGACGACAGAACGCCAGAGGTGTTGCTGGCGGCGGCCTTGCTCTTGGGCGCACAGGTCTCCGGGCGCGCGAACAGCGTAGGCGAGACCGCCGGCGCCCGGCTGATGGACCACGATCTTGCTGGAGCTCGTGCCGAAGTCGAAGCCCACCAGATACCCAGCTTCGTCGGGCGCCGGCCTTTCGAGCAGGATGTCGCCGCCCGCTGCGAGGCTCAGTTCAAGCTCTTCGACGTCCGACTTGGGGATCGCCAGGGGAAGCGGCGCCTCGCCGCGCAGCGCCGAAAGGTCGACGCGGCTGGCGACATAGGCCAGGGCCTCGGGGCCCTGAAGCTCTGCGGGTGTCTTTTCGCGCGGCGCGGCCGCCGGCGCACGGCGCACGGGCTCCAGAACCCCATTGGCGTAGCGGCCGGGCTTGGGTGGCACATTGGTCGGACCCAATCTGGGCGGGGCCCGATTGGGCATCTTGCCCTTCGAGGTCTTCTTCGGCTTGGCGTTGTTGGCCGGCGCGGGGGTCGGCTTTGCGGTCGGCCGCTGGGGCGGCGGCGGCCGCGAGGGTTGCGCCGCTGCCTTGGCCTTGGCGCGGGCAGCTTCGGCCTCGGCCTGGAAGGCTTCCTTCAGAAGGCCCAGGCCTTCACGGAAATCGACGGCGCCGCGCTTGCCCATCAGCGCACCTCCGCCACGAGGACGCCAAAGGTGGTGGGCTCATCGAACTCGAAGCCGCTGGCGCGCTCGGCCGCCTGAATCTTTTGGCTCATCCGCGCCACGTATTTTTCCAGCTTGCCGCGCTCGGCGGGCACGATCCGCGCCCGAGGGCCGCCCGACGCCAGGTATTCGCGAATCCGCGCTTCGGCCTTGTTGCGGTGGCTATCGAGCTGGTGGTGCAGAACCGCCAGGAGGGTGGCGCGCTTGTCCTCGTGGATGGCTTCCTCGAAGTCGATGAAGTCCTGCTGGGCGCGGGCCATCCTCTCGGCCACCAAAGTGGTGCCGATGACCGAGGCGGCGCGCTGGGCTCGCCCCGGACCTGGCTTGGTCGGCTGTAAGTTGGTCATGGCGGCGCCAACGACCGCTTCAGCTTCGTCGTCCGTAAGGGCTTCGCCGGTGTCGAGATTGACGCCCGAATAGACCAACTTGTCCTGGGGGGTGACGCCATCGACTGACCAACGCTGGACCGCCAGACCGTAGTCGCCGGCTCGAACCGAGGGCGGCAGTGCTTTTGCGTCGAGCTGGCCCCAAACGGCCGGTCGAGCGCCCAGCCCGCCGCTGGCGTCCTCGCGTAGCTTGGCCACGAAACGGACCAGCGGGTGGGTTGGCGTGATCACTTCGATGCGCTGACCGCGCACGCCTTCGGGCTTCTTGCTGAAGGCGGTGCGCACCATCTCCCCGCGGCGCAGGAGGGTGTCGAACCGCCGGGCCCTTTGATCAAGGAAGTCGCGGAAGGCCAGATGACCGGCCGCGCAGAGGCGCAGATCGTAGGCTTCATATTCGACGGGCGCCCGGTCGAGCTGGGTGTTCGGAAAGGCGCTCTGCAGCCCGGCCTTGACGTAGTCGTGGAGTTCCCGGGCCTGAATCCAGCGCTGTTGCTCATGGGTGCGCTTGATCCGATGCAAGATCATGTCGCCGTGGGCGATCAGACCGGCGGCCTGCTCTTCGAGCGCATCCTCGTCGCGCTTGCGCAGTTCGGCCGCCGTGGCGGCGCGCTCCAGCTCCTGATCGACTTCGTGAGGCAGAAGCTTCGGGTCGAGGAGGCGGTCCTCAAGCTCTTTCACCAGCGCGCCGAGGATCGGCTCAAAGCCGCCAAGGGTGCGTTCGATCAGGTTCAGCCGTTCATAGAGGCGATCGTAGACGCGCGCCTCGATCGTCCCTTCGCAGACAAGACTGAAGATCTCGACGGACGGCGAGCGTTGGCCGATCCGATCAATCCGGCCGATGCGCTGCTCCACCCGCATCGGGTTCCAGGGAAGGTCGTAGTTGACCAGGGTGCGGCAGAACTGAAGATCGAGACCCTCGCCGCCCACCTCGGACGTGAGGAGCACGCACGGTCCTTGGCTGTCGGCAAAATCGCGCAGCAGCTGGTCGCGATCGCGTTTCACCGAGCCGTGCATCTTCACGCAGGCCACGCCATCGGCAGACAGCCGTTCTTCGAGGTAGTCGATGGTGCCGCGGAAGCTGGAGAAGACGATAAGCTTCTCATCAGGCCCCGCGGTCCAGCTGTCCCGCAACGCCGTGGCGAGGAGAGCATACTTCTGGTCCGCTGCGCGCAGGGCTTCGAACCCCTCGGGGTCCAGGCATTCCTGGGCCAGGGTCGCCACCAAGGGCCCTGGTGCGTGTCCCGGCCGGGCATCCTCGTCTTCGTCACCCTCCAAGCCCAGATCGGTGGCGGCTTCGGCCCAGCGCCGATAGGCGGCCGGGAGGCATGAGGCCAACATGCGTTGGCTGTTGGAGAGCAGGAAACGGTCGTTGACGTCGGCGTCCCAGGCGTACTGCCGGATCGCCTCGGTTGCCCGGTCGTAGAAGTCGTTCTCGATCGGGCTCATGGTCCATGTCCGGCAGACGGCTCTGCGCTTGACCTGGATCTCGGT
>JADZBR010000113.1 GCA_020852035.1 Caulobacteraceae bacterium | reverse complement strand
CGCCCCTGCCCGCCACCGCGCCGCCCACCGTCTTCTCCGCCGAACGCGCCATGGCCGACGTCGCGGTGATCGCCCGCGAGCCGCACCCGGTCGGCTCGGCCGCCAACGCCCGCGTGCGCGACTATCTCGTCGCCCGCCTGCGCGGCCTGGGCCTGGCCCCCGAGGTGCAGCGCACCGCCGGCGTCTACGCCAAGGGCTTCGATGAGCGCCGCACCATCGCCGGCGCGAGCGTGGAGAACGTCCTCGCCGTCCTTCCCGGCCGCGACCGCGCCAAGCCGGCCCTGGTGCTGATGGCCCACTACGACAGCGTTCCCGGCTCGCCCGGCGCGGCCGACGACGCGGCCGGGACCGCCGCGGTGCTGGAGATCGCCCGCGCCCTCAAGGCCGCGGGAACGCCGCCGGCGCGCGACGTGATCCTGCTGCTCACCGACGGCGAGGAGAGCGGCCTCCTGGGCGCCGAGGCGTTCTTCCGCGCCCATCCGCTGGCCGCCCGCGCCGGCTTTGTGATCAACCTGGAGGCCCGCGGCGGCTCCGGCCGCGCCTCGATGTTCGAGACCGGCCCGCGCAACGGCCGCACCGTCGACCTGCTGGCCGGCGCCTCGACCCAGCCGGCCAGCAACTCCCTGGCGGTGTTCGTCTACCAGCGGCTGCCCAACGACACCGACTTCTCGGTGCCCAAGGCCAAGGCCATCGCCGGCCTGAACTACGCCTTCATCGACACCCAGTTCGACTACCACTCGCCGACCTCGACCCCGGCCAACCTCGACCAGGGCTCGCTGCAGCACATGGGGCAGGAAGCCCTGGGCGCGGCCCGCGCCGTGGCCTTCGCCGAGGCCCTGCCCGCCGCCGCGCCGGACAAGGTCTACGACAGCCTGCTCGGGCTGAAGATCGTCAGCTACCCGCCCGCCTTCGGGTGGCTGATCGTGCTCTCCGCCGCGGCCCTGGTGGTCGCGGCCACGCTCGGCGCGCGTCGGGCCGGACGGCTGACCTGGCTCGACGTGGCCCAGGGCGTCGGCGCCGGCCTCTATCTCCTCGGCCTCGCGGTCACCCTGCAGCACCTGGTCGGCCGGTTCGCCACCGGCGGGCGCATGATGCTCGACGGCTTCGGCGTGCTGGCGCGGTTCGGCCTCTTCGAGGCCGGGGTCATGGCGATGGCGCTGGCGGCCCTGCTGTTCACCGCCGCCCTGCTGGCGCCCGGACGCCGGCGGCTGGTGATGGCCGCCCTGCCGCTGGCGGCCGGGCTGGCCGGCTCGGCGGTGGTCGGCTTTGACCTCTTCGGCGCCGTGGCCGGCGCGGCGACGGCCGGGCTCGCCCTGCTGGTCTTCGGCCGCCCGCTCGGCCGGGCCGGGGCCGGGGCCGGGATCCTGCTGACCGGGATCCTGGTCGGCGCCGCCGCGCAGGCCACGGCGCCCCTGGCCGCCTTCGTGCTGACCTGGCCGCTGCTGGTCGGGGCGATCCTCGCCTTCGCCACCGCGCTCGGCGAACGCGGCGGCGCCTGGCGCTGGGCCCTGACCCTCGCCTTGACCGCCTTCGCCGTCGGCTGGCTGCTGCAACTCGCCCATACCCTGCTGGTCGGCATGGGCCAGGCCGAGGGGCCGGCCCTGATCCTCTGGCTAGCGGCCTTCAGCCTCTGGCCGCTGGCGCCGCAGGGCCGCGCCGGCCAGGCGCTGGGCGCGGCCGCCCTCCTCGTCGGCGTCGCCATCGCCGTGACCCTGCGCGTCAGCGAACCCTGGACCGACCGCTATCCAAAGGCCGAGTTCGCGCTCTTCCACCAGGACGCCGCCACCGGCCGCGCCTGGCGGGTCTCCACCGGCGGCGAGGGCTGGAGCCGCCAGGTCCTCGGCGGCGAAGGCGAACGACACCGCATCGAGCCCGACCTCCGCCTCGCCGGCCGCGCCGCCCCGGCCCCCGCCATCGCCCAGCCGCCGCCGCAGGTGAGCCTCGCCCGCCTGCCCGACGGCCGCCTGCAGCTCACCGCGCGGCCAGCGCCGGGCGCCGACAACGTCAGCCTGCAGCTCAAGGCGACCGTCCCGGTCGATGGCTTCGTCGCCGGCGGCGTGCCGGTCGCGGGCCGCGTGGCGGCGGGGCGGACGCTCAACCTGCGCTGGGAAGCCGCGCCCGACGGCGTGGCGCTGGAGTTCCGCCCAGCGGGCCCGGGCGCCGTCGAGGTCGCGATGGGCAGCGTCCTGCCCGGATGGCCCGCGACCGCCGCGCCGCTGCCGCCCCTGCCGGCCAGGACGATGGGCTTCTACACCTCGGGCTCCACGCTGGTGACCGACAAGCGGCGACTGTCCTTCTAGCACCGGCTCGCGCTAGAAGGACGGCATGGACGGCATCGTCATCTATCACAACCCCAACTGCGGCACCTCGCGGACCACGCTCGCCATGCTGCGCGAGCGCGGCCACGATCCGGAGGTCGTCGAATATCTGAAAGCCGGCTGGACCCGCGAACTGCTGGAGGATCTCTTCCGGCGCATGGGCGTCCACCCGCGTCAGGCGCTGCGCGTGCGCGGCACGGCGGCGCACGAACTCGGCCTCACCGACCCCTCGGCCTCGGACGGCGCCATCCTGGCGGCTATGGTGCTGGACCCCGTCCTGGTGGAGCGGCCCATAGTGGTCACGCCACGCGGTGCGGCGCTCTGTCGCCCGGCCGACTTGGTGCTGAGTTTGTTAGAGGAATCGTCGTAACTTCGCCTTAGTCGGCTCATAGCCGGGCTCAGGTTCACGAAGGTCGGGACGAAAACCTTTCGTTAACCATCAAAGGCAAAGGGTTGGCCGCCTGCCGCATCTGCAGGCTCGGCCCGGATTCAGTGGAAGACGCCGCGAAGTAGTCGCCGGCGCCAGCGTTGGGGGCTTGATGCAAGAATTCGATCCGCGGCGGTCCGCGCCACGCTTCCTGCCGCACGTGCTGATGGCGGCGATCGGCTTCTCGGGCGCGGCCTATGCGCTGGACTACAGCCAGCGCCCGGATGTCCTCTCGCCCACCGGCAAGGCGCTGACGGCGGCCGAGATCGCCGCCCTGCAGCACCAGGCCTTCGCCCAGGCCGAGGCCCAGCCCGGCTACGACCGCCCCGAGAGCATCGAGTTGAAGGTGCGCCCCGGCGAAACCTTCGAGGGCGCCGTGCAGCGCGCCGGCGTGCCCGCCTCCGAGGCCCGCCAGGTGGCGGACGTCCTCGACGGCGTCTTCGACACCGTCAACATCAAGGCGGGCCTGGCCATCGACGCGGCCATCGCCCGCCCGCGCGAACAGCGCGGCGCCGTGCGGCTGGTGGGCCTGTCGCTGCGCACCGGGCCTGCCAGCGCGGTCACCGTCTCTCGCACCTTCGACGGCGCCCTGAAGCTGCGCGAGTTGGAAGAGGACATCCGCGACGAGACCAAGGTCGCCCACGGGACCATGCAGGGCTCGCTCTACGAGAGCGCCGCCCGCGCCGGGGCCAACTCCGAAATCACCGCCCAGGTGGTCAAGCTCTTCGCCCACAAGCTGGACTTCTCGCGCGACCTGAAGGCCGGCGACACCTTCAGCCTGGTGTTCGACCGCACCGTCACCGAAAGCGGCAAGACCATCGAGACCGGCGACCTGCTCTATGCCGAGATCAGCGCCAAGGGCGGGACCACCCGCTTCTACCGCTTCGACAAGCCCGGCGGCGGCTCCGACTTCTTCGACGAGACCGGCAAGAACATCAAAGGCTTCCTGCTGCGAACCCCGGTGGACGGGGCGCGGATGACCTCGCGCTACGGCATGCGCCGCCACCCGATCCTCGGCTACAACCGCATGCACCAGGGCATCGACTTCGGCGCCGGCTCGGGCACCCCGATCGTCGCGGCCGGCGACGGCGTGGTGGTCGAGGCCCGCCGCTGGGGCGGCTACGGCAACTGGGTGCGGCTGCGCCACACCGGCGGCTGGGAGACCGGCTACGCCCACATGAGCCGCTTCGCCAAGGGCATGAAGAAGGGCCAGCATGTCAGCCAGGGCCAGGTGATCGGCTACGTCGGCACCACCGGCGCCTCCACCGGCCCGCACCTGCACTACGAGATCTGGCGCAACGGCAAGCGCACCAACCCGGTCGGCGCCAAGGTGCCGCAGGGCACGGTGCTGGCCGGCGCGGACCTGGCCCGCTTCAAGGCCCAGAAGGCCCGTGTCGACGCCCTGCTGCACGACGCCGGCGCCCCCGCCCCGACCCAGCTCGCCCAGGCCGGCCCGCAGCGCGCGGCGCGCTAGTAACTCAGTTTCGGATACCAGTCCGTCCCGCGCCCCTCGGGCGTCAGGTCGAGGATCGACCACAGCGAGGCGATGTCCGGCGCATCGCGCGGATCCTGTCCGGGGTCAGCCATTTCGAAATCCATGCCGCTGGACCAGAACAGCCGCACCTTGTCGCCGTCCTTGCGGAACACCATCAGCGAGGCCCATTCCTGGCCATCGCCGGGCAGGGCGCCCACATCGGCGGCGTAGTCGTCGCCGACCGTCTGGACGAAGTCGAGGTCGGTCCAGCCGCGCTCCTGGGCGAAGGCCAGCTGGCGCGCCACCGGGCTGCGGCCCAGCACCTTCAGCGCCACCCGCTGCTTGATGTCGGCGGCGTTGCCCTCCACCGCGCCCAGCCAGTTGGTGCACATCGGGCAGGGCCGCTCGCGCTGAGGCCCGAACATCCAGAAATAGGCGACCAGGGTGTCCTTGTCGCTGAAGAGGTCGATGAGCCCAAGCTCCTCGCCGTTGGCGTCCCTGAACCGGTAGTCCTTCTCGATCACCGGCCCCGGCGGCAGCGCCCGGCGCTGCTCCACCAGCCGCGTCATGTGGCGGCGGAACTCGATCTCCTCGGCCAGCAGCGCCTCACGCGCCTGGCGGTAGTCCTCGCTCTCACCGGGAAACGGCGCCTTGCGCCTGGCGGCCCAGTCGGCGGCGGGGGTGAGCTGATCACTGGCCATGCGTCGTTTCCTTGTCGCCGCCCCTGCCCCGCAAAACGTCCCCCTCCGGAGACGGTTGCGCAAACCTATCCGCCGAGCTCGCGCGAGCGCGCCGCGGCGGCGGCCACCGCGCGGGTCATCAGATCCTGGAGGCCGCCCTCGCCCAGCAGCACCTCCAGCGCAGCCGCCGTGGTGCCGCCCGGCGAGGTGACCTGCGCGCGCAGCTCGGCCGGCTCGGCGGCGCTGTCGGCCATCAGGATCGCCGCGCCGACGGTGGTCGAGCGCGCCAGCCGTTTGGCGGCCTCGGGCGACAGCCCCGCCGCCACGCCGGCCGCTTCCAGGGCCTCGACGAAGGCGTAGAGGTAGGCCGGCGCGGAACCGGACGCGCCGGTCGCGGCGTGCATCAGGCCCTCGTCGTCGACCTCGACCACCGCGCCCACGGGGGTGAACAGCGCCCGCGCCCGGTCGCGCGCCACGGCGTCGGCGGCATAGAGCGTGGCGGTCCCGTGGCCGACGGCGACGGCGGTGGTCGGCATCACCCGGGCGACCGGGCGGCCGAAGGCGGCGGCCAGATCGACGGTCGAGACGCCGGCCGCGATGGAGACGATCACAGCCTCAGGCGCGAGCTTCGGCGCCAGGACCGCGGCGGCCTCCCGCCAGGTCTGCGGCTTGACGGCCAAGAGCACGGTCCGGGCCCGGCCGATCTCGGCGTCGGAGGGCGCCAGCACCGCGCCTTCGGCGGCGGCGGCCCTGGCGGCCTCGCCGGGCTGCGGGTCGAGGATCAGCAGCTGGCCCGGATGCACTGCCCCGGCCCGCCGCCAGCCGTCGATCAGCGCCCCGCCCATGCGGCCGGCGCCCAGGAGGAGGATGGGGGTCATGCGGCTTCAGCCTTTCCTGCTGAAGCCTTCCATATTTTACCGCTCATCCCCGCGAAAGCGGGGACCCAGGTGTTTTATCGAAGAGCGCCCGCGTTTCGGGTTGACCAAAAAAAAAGCCTGGGTTCCCGCTTTCGCGGGAATGAGCGGAATAGGGCCTTAAGCCTCTCCGACCGTCTCGAACATGCAGGCGGCCATGCACTCGGCCGGGGTCTTGCCGCCGGCCAGCAGGAAGTCGAAGGCCGGGTAGAAGCGGTCGGCCGCCTCCATCGCCGCGTCGATCATCGAGGCGGCCTGCGGCAGGGTCGGCCGCTCGCCGGTGGTCAGCACCATCGAGTGGCGGAAGACGATCTCGCCGTCCTCGGCCCAGACCTCGAAGTGGCCGAACCAGGTGCGCTGGTTGATCAACGTCACCAGCTCATAGGCCGCCACCTTGCGCTCCGGCTCCACCTGCCGGTTGATCGACAGGCACAGCTGCAGGCAGTCCGCCTCCGGCCGCCAGGCGAACCACAGCTCGTAGTCGCGCCAGTCGCCGGCCAGGGTGAAGGCGATGTCGCCGTCCTCGGTGCGGTCGAACTCCAGGTTCTCGGCGTTGAGCACATGCTCGACGACGTCCAGAGGATCGGCCGCGAAGAAGACGTCTTCGTCAGGTTGAGGCGTGTCCATCGGCGTCCTCTGCGGAGCGGCGAAGGCGCGGGTCGCACCCAAATCCGCCGCTCACAAGTCCTTGTCTAATCTGCTTCGCGGGGCGCCTGTCACCTGCTTCTTGCGGGAGGCGAGGCACGTTCGCGTGTTTGGATTCTAGCCCTTGGGCGGCGTCTTCATCGCCGCGATGTCGGCGCGCAGGGCGGCGATCTCGGCCTTCAGGGCCTCCAGCTCGTCGCGGCGCACCAGGTCGAACTCCGCCACGAAGCGGTCGCCCTGGGCGCGGAACGCCGCCTTGGCCTCCTCGCCGGCGGCCTGAGCCAGGCCCATAGCGGCGCCGGTCAGCTTGGAGACTTCGTCGAGGAAGGGGTTCTGGGTCTGCATCTTGGCCCCAATATGGGGCGCCGGGGGGTGAAAGCGAAGTCCCGCTCGGCTAAACCGCGACCTGACGTCGCAACGAGGCCCCCAGGATGCCGTTTCCCGACATCGACCCGGTGCTGATCCAGATCGGGCCGCTCGCCATCCGCTGGTATGCGCTGGCCTATGTGGCCGGGTTCATCCTCGGCTGGCGCTACGCGGTCCGGCTGGTGAAGACCGCCCGCATCTGGGGCCCCGCCGGCCCGCCGGCGACGGTGACCCAGATCGACGACCTGATGCTGTGGATCACCCTCGGCGTGATCGTCGGCGGCCGGCTCGGCCACGTCTTCTTCTATACGCCCGAGGTCATCTGGACCGACCCGGTCGAGATCCTGAAGACCTGGCATGGCGGGATGAGCTTCCACGGCGGGGCGATCGGCGTGGCCGTCGCCATCGTCGGCTTCGCCATCGCCAACCGGATCGACATCCTGCGCCTGGCCGACCTCGTCGCGCCAGGCGTGCCCTTCGGCCTCTTCTTCGGTCGGCTGGCTAATTTCATCAACAGCGAGCTCTGGGGCCGCACGACCGACGTGCCGTGGGCCGTGGTCTTCCCGAACGGCGGCCCGATCCCGCGCCATCCGAGCCAGCTCTATGAAGCGGGCCTCGAAGGGATCGTGCTCTTCCTCCTGCTGCTCTGGGCCACCCACAGGGCCGGCTGGCTGCAGCGTCGCGGCGCGGTCACCGGGCTCTTCCTCACGGGCTACGGGACCTTCCGCATCCTGGTGGAGACGGTGCGCGAGCCGGACGCCTACATGCCGCTGTTCCCCTTCGGCCTGACGATGGGGATGATCCTCTCGACGCCGATGGTCATCGCCGGCGTCGTCCTCCTGGCCCTCGCCTTCCGCCAGCCGAAGGACGCTCATGAGTCTGCGTGAGCGCCTGGCGGCCGAGATCGCCGCTTCCGGCCCGATCAGCGTCGCCCAGTACATGACCCGCTGCCTGCACGACCCGCAGGACGGCTACTACGCCACGCGCCCGGCGCTGGGCCCCGAAGGCGACTTCCTGACCGCCCCGCTGGTCAGCCAGATGTTTGGCGAACTGATCGGCCTGTGGATGGTCGAGACCTGGCGCCGCCTCGGCGAGCCCTCGCCCTTCCGCCTCGTCGAGATCGGCCCCGGCGACGGCACGCTGATGAGCGACCTCCTGCGCGCCACCGCCCGCGCGCCGGGCTTCCAGGCCGCCGCCGAGGTCTGGCTGGTGGAGACCTCCGCGCCCCTCGCCGCCCGCCAGCGCGAGCGCCTGGCCGGTCAGCCCATCCAGTGGGCCGAGCGGCTGGAGGACGTACCCCCCGGCGCGCCCCTGCTGCTGGTCGCCAACGAATTGCTCGACTGCCTGCCCGCCCGCCAGTTCGTCCGCGTCGGCGAGCGCTGGATCGAGCGGCTGGTGGGCGTCGACGACGCCGGCGATCTCGCCTTCGGCTTGGCAGGCCCAAATCCTCCCCCGCAAGGCGGGGGAGGGGGACGGCGAAGCGGTGGAGGGGGCGAGGTTCTGCACAGCGGCTCAGCAGAGGGCGCCGGCGCGAACCTGCAGGCTTCGACGCCGAGTCGCACCCCCTCCACCGCTTCGCGGTCCCCCTCCCCTGTTGGCACGGGGGAGGATTTGGGTCTCGAACTTTCCAACGCCCAGGAGGCGATGGGCGCCCTGCTCGGCGAGCGCATCGCCCGCGACGGCGGCGCGGCCCTGCTGATCGACTACGGCCGTCACGAGCCCGGCTTCGGCGACACCCTGCAGGCGCTGCGCCGCCACGAGAAGGTCGACCCGCTCGCCTCGCCGGGCGAAGCCGACCTCACCGTCCACGCCGACTTCCCGACCGTGCTGAAGGCCGCCGAAGAGGCCGGCGCGGCGGCCACCGTCGCCATGCCGCAGGGCCTGTTCCTGCTGCGCCTCGGGATCGGCGCGCGGCTGCAGGCGCTGCAGGCCGCCCGGCCCGACCGCGCCGATGTCCTCGACCGCCAGTACGAGCGCCTGGTCTCGCCCGAGCAGATGGGCGAACTCTTCCGCGCCGCCGTCATCCACCAGCCGGGCCTTACCCCGCCGGCCTTCGAGGCCGAGGCGTGAGCGCGCCCCTGCAATCGCCGCTGCTGGCCGCCCTGCCCGGGGTGCGCCACGGCTTCTTCACTCGCCAGGGCGGGGTCTCCACCGGCATCTACGACAGCCTCAACACCGGCGCCGGCTCCAGCGACGACCCCGCCGCCGTGACGGAGAACAAGCGCCGCGTGGCCGCCTGGTTCGATCGCCCGGCCGAGGCCCTGGTCACCTGCTGGCACAGCCACACCGCCACCGCCTTCAAGCTGGGTGCGGCCGCCCCGCGCGAGCGGCTGGTCGGCGACGCCCTGGCCACCACGACGCCCGGCCTGATCTGCGGCGCGCTGGCCGCCGACTGCGCCCCGGTGCTCATGGCCGATCCCGAGGCCCGCGTCGTCGGCTAGGCCCACGCCGGCTGGCGCGGCGCGCTGGACGGGGTGGCGGAGTCCTGCGTCGCGGCGATGGCCGACCTCGGCGCCCGGCCAGGCCGCATCGTCGCCGCCGTCGGCCCCTGCATCGGCCCGGGCTCCTACGAGGTCGGCCTGGAGTTCCTGCAGCGCTTCGCCGCCGAGGACCCCGGCGCCGAGCGGTTCTTCAATCCCGGCGCCTCGGCCGACAAGCGGATGTTCGACCTGCCGGCCTATGTCCTCTCGCGCCTCGCCCGCGCCGGCGTCGGCGAGGCCGAGGCGCTGAACCGCGACACCTGCGCCGAGGAAACGCTGTTCTTCTCCAACCGCCGCGCCTTCAAGCGCGGCGAGGCCGACTACGGCCGGCTGATCTCGGCGATCGTGCTGAGTTGACTCCCTCCCGTCGGCGGTGGGGAGCCAGGCGAAAAAAGGCCGCACTTGCTCCCAAGGCCGCGGCTGTTAGAAGCCTTGGCCCCAACAGCGGCGCTCGCGTGGTGGGGATTCGATGAAGCTTCTGGCCGGCAATTCCAACCAGGCCCTGTCGCAGGCGATCTCCAAGCGCCTGGACGTCCCGCTCACCAAGGCCGGCGTGCGGCGGTTCCCCGACAACGAGATCTGGGTGACCATCGACGAGAACGTCCGCGGCGAGGATGTCTTCGTCATCCAGTCGACCAGCTACCCGGCCAACGACAACCTGATGGAGCTGTTGATCTGCATCGACGCGCTGCGGCGCGCGTCGGCCCGGCGGATCACCGCGGTGCTGCCCTACTTCGGCTACGCCCGGCAGGACCGCAAGACCGAGGGCCGCACGCCGATCTCGGCCAAGCTGGTGGCCAACCTCATCACCCGCGCCGGGGCCGACCGGGTGCTGACGATGGATCTGCACTCCGGCCAGATCCAGGGCTTCTTCGACATCCCGACCGACAACCTGCACGCCGCCCCCCTGATGGCCAACGACATCAAGGCCCACTACGAGAAGACCAGCGAACTGATGATCGTCTCGCCGGACGTCGGCGGCGTGGTGCGCGCCCTGGCGGTGGCCAGCCGCCTCAACGCCGACCTCGCCATCGTCGACAAGCGCCGCTCCGGCCCCGGCAAGAGCGAGGTCGCCAACATCATCGGCGACGTGCAGGGCCGCCGGCTGATCATCTTCGACGACATCGTCGATTCGGCCGGCACCCTCTGCGGCGCGGCGCAATCGCTGATGGACGCCGGCGCGGCGGAGGTCTCGGCCTACATCACCCACGGGGTGCTCTCCGGCATCGCCAACGAGCGGGTCGCCAAGTCGGTGCTGAAGGAACTGGTGGTCACCGATTCCATCGAGCCGCCGGACCACATCGTCGCCTGCGACAAGATCCGCCATGTCTCCTGCGCCCAGCTGATCGGCGAGGCCATCCGGCGGATCGCCAACGAGGAATCGGTCTCCAAGCTGTTCGACTGATCCGCCCCGCCAGCCTCGACGCGGCGCCCGACGCCTGTCACAATCTCGCCCGCTGAGCGATGCAAACGACGCCGCCAGGGGACCGGAGCGTGACAGCCGCAAGTGGCTGCCGGTTGCGGCGTCCGTCACGCTCTGCGCTTTTGACGGACCTTTTCCGACGAAAAGGTCCACGGCGTCGCCAGGAGGGTGTCTTCGCATGGGTATGAAGCGCGCAGGTCTTGCGCTCCTCGCCGTATTCGGCGCCGCCGCCGCCATTCTCGCCGGCTGCGCCGAGCCGCCCCCGCCGCCGCCGCCGCCGCCGCCGCCGGTCGCGCTCTCCCCGCGGATCATCGAGGAGGCCAGCGCCTATCGCGCCTATATGCGCCAGGCCGCCGCCATCAGCCCGGTGTTCACCGACGGCGCCTCGGTCGCCAGCTCGGTGCGCGCCTCGGCCTCCTACGAACCGGGCCAGTTCCTGCGCGGCGCGATCGCCTACGCCGCCATAGTGGCCCTGCAGGACCCGGCCTATGTGGCCGGCGTGCGCGCCTATGCGTCCGACGCGGCCACCCGCCAGAAGGTGGTCTACGAGATCTACAAGGACCCGGCCTATGTCGTCGCCATCGCCGGCGCCGACAGCGCCGCCGGTCGGATCGCCGCGGCGCTCGGCGACGACGGGCACAAGGTGTTCGCCACCGGCAAGGCGGTGAAGCAGGCGGCCTACGACGTGCAGCGCTCCAAGTGGTCGCTGGCCGAGGTGCCGGGCCGCGCCGCCCGCCTGGAACAGGCCAAGACCCTCTCGGCCACGCCGATCGCCGGCGACATGAACGAGACCATGCTCCTGCAGCAGGCGTCCAACGGCGGCCCGGCGCTCACCCTGCCGACCTTCACCGCCAAGGCCCCGCCCTACACCAACCTCGCCATCCGCGGCATGGCCGTGGCCGCCCTGGCGGCGCTGGGCGCGGCCGACGACGCCAGCTACGATTCGGCCCGCCAGATGCTCGCCGATCCCAGCGGCGAGCGCTGCCTGCGGATGGCCAAGCTCAACCTCTACCAGTGCCTGGCGGTCTCCAAGCCGCACTACGAGGACGTCTTCTGCGTCGGTCAGCACGGGCTGATGGACACCGGCCAGTGCGTGATCACCGGCGCGGGCGCGGCTCCCGTGCTCAACGTCGTTCCCCCGCCGCTGGAGGTCGCCCAGACCAAGGCCGCCGCCACGCCGGTCGGCGCGGCCAAGGTGACGACACGCAAGAAGTAAGGCGCCGTTGCACGCGGCGGCGCCCTCGTGTATGGAGCGCGACCCTGTTTGAACCAAGGCAAGACCGCCGCCGCGCGGAGACTCGCGCGGCGCAATCGCTATTGAGGCTTTAGGCTATGGCCGACATCACCCTGAACGTCGAAGTGCGCGAGCAGACCGGCACCGGCTCGGCCCGCGCGGTGCGCCGCGCCGGCTCCGTCCCCGGCGTGCTCTATGGCGGCGACAAGGACCCGGTGGCCATCTCGGTGAAGGCCAACGAGTTCCGCAAGGCGCTCTACACCGGCAAGCTGCTCGGCCACCTGGTCAAGCTGAAGCACGGCAAGGAGACCCAGTCGGTCATCGCCAAGGCCGTGGACATGCACCCGGTGACCGACGAGCCGTGGCATTTCGATCTCTATCGGGTCGACGCGCACCAGGAGATCAAGATCGCGGTGGTGCTGCACTTCCACAACCACGAGCTGGCGCCTGGCATCAAGCGCGGCGGCACGCTGAACGTGGTGGTCCACGAACTGGAAGTCTCCTGCCACGCCGACCAGATCCCGGAAGCCATCAACTTCGACCTGACCGGCCTCAACATCGGCGATTCGATCCACGTCTCCGACCTGAAGCTGCCGAAGGGCGTCACCGCCACCCTGGCCGACGATTTCGTGGTCGCCTCCGTCGCCGGCACCTCGGCCCAGGCGTCGGAAGACGCCGCCGCCGACGCCGAAGTGGCCGAAGCCGCGCACGAGGAAGCCGTCGCCGAGGCGGAAGAAGCCGAGGCCGCCGAGAGCGAAGAAGCGGCCAAGGAAGAGTAGTCTTCCGCCCCTTAGCCCGGGGACCTCGACATGCTCGTCCTGGCGGGCCTGGGCAATCCAGGCCCCAAATACGCGGGCAACCGCCACAACATCGGCTTCATGGCGATCGACGAGATCGCCCGCCGCTGGTCGTTCGGGCCGGAGCGGACGAAGTTCTCCGCCCTCCTCTCGGAAGGGACGGTGGGCGGCGAGAAGGTGCTGCTGGTCAAGCCGCAGACCTATTACAACGACGCCGGCAAGCCGATCGGCGACGCGCTGCGCTTCTACAAGGTCGAGCCGCAGGACCTGATCGTCTTCTACGATGAGATCGACCTGGCCCCCGGGCGCTTTCGCATGAAGGCCGGCGGCGGGGCGGCGGGCAATAACGGCATCCGCTCGATCACCCAGCACCTGGGCCCCTACTACCGCCGCGCGCGCCTGGGCACCGGCCATCCGGGCCATAAGGATAAGGTGATGGGCCACGTCCTCTCCGACTTCCACAAGGTCGAGCAGGGCTGGCTGGAGGCCCTGCTGCGCGCCTGCGCCGACGCCCTGCCGCTGCTGATCGCCGGCGAGGACGAGAAGTATCAGGCCGAGGTCATGCGCCTGGCCCCCGCCGATAAGTCCGACCCCAAGCAGGTGCTCCGCGACGCGCCTTGACACGAAGTTCGTGTAACACCACCTTTACGTGCATGAAGAACGTCACCATCAGCATGGACGAGGCCACCCTCGCCTGGGTGCGGGTGGAGGCGGCCAAGGCCGGCCAGAGCGTCTCCTCGTGGCTCGGAAAGCGCCTCGCCGCCGAGCGCGGCGCGGATGAGGCCGCCGAGCGCGAGCGGCAGGAAGCCATCGCCGACATGGATAGGTTCCTGGCCAGCCCTGGCTGGCCGTTGGGCATCGAGAAGTTCGACCGCGAGGAAATCTATGAAGAACGTCTTCGTGGACTCGAGCGTCGTCGTCTACAGCCTGGACCTGCTGAAGCCGGAGCGTCGGGCCATCGCGCAAATGGCTGAAGACGCTCGCCCGTTCGAGCGTCCTGACGATGAGTCCTCAAGTTCTGAACGAAAGCTACGCCACCCTCACGCTGAAGCTTAAAGCGGACCCGGCCAGCGTTCAGCCCTCCCTGCGGACCCTGATGCGCTGGGTGACGGCGCCTCTGGACCTTCGGACCATTGAGGAGGGCTGGGCCATCCAATCCCGCTACGGCGTGCGCATATGGGATGGCCTGCTCCTCGCGGCCGCCAATCTCTCCGGCTGCACCCACTTTCTCAGCGAGGACCTGAACGACGGTCAGCTCTACGGCGCCGTCCAGGCCGTCAATCCCTTTCGCCATCAGCCGGAAGACGTGCTAGGCCCCGCCCTCTCCCGCTGACGCCGCCTCGAAAGACCTCATGGCCCTGAAAGTCGCGCTCGTCGGCCTGCCCAATGTGGGCAAGTCGACCCTGTTCAACGCCCTCACCCAGACGGCGGCGGCGCAGGCCGCCAACTACCCGTTCTGCACCATCGAGCCGAACGTCGGCGACGTGGCCGTGCCCGAGCCGCGGCTCGAAGAACTCGCCCGCGTCGCCGGGTCCAAGGAGATCATCCCGGCGCGCATCAACTTTGTGGACGTGGCCGGCCTGGTGCGCGGCGCCTCCAAGGGCGAGGGTCTGGGCAACCAGTTCCTGGCCAACATCCGCGACTGCGACGCGGTGGCCTTCGTCGCCCGTTGCTTCGAGGACGACGACATCACCCACGTCGAGGGCCGCATCGACCCGCTCAGCGACCTGGAGATCATCGAGACCGAGCTGATGCTCGCCGACCTCGAGAGCCTCGAGAAGCGCGTGGTCAACCTCGATAAGCGCGCCCGCACCGGCGACAAGGAGAGCGCCAACACGCTGCGCCTGGTGAAGCTCGCCCTCGACCAGCTGAACGAGGGCCGCCCGGCCCGCGCCGCCACCATCGGGCCTGAGGATCTCAAGGCCTGGCGGATGCTGCAGCTCCTCACCGCCCAGCCGGCCCTCTACGTGGCCAACGTCGACGAGGGGTCGGCGGCGGACGGCAACGCCCTCTCCGCCCAGGTCGCCGAGCGGGCAGCCCGCGACAACGCCAAGAGCGTGGTCATCTCCGCCCGCATCGAGAGCGAGATCGCCATGCTCGACCCCGAGGAACGCGGCGAGTTCCTGGAGACCATCGGCCTGACCGAACCCGGCCTCAACCGCCTGATCCGCGAAGCCTACGCCCTCCTCGGCCTGCAGACCTACTTCACCGCCGGCCCCAAGGAAGCCCGCGCCTGGACCATCCCGGTGGGCGCCACCGCGCCGCAGGCGGCCGGCGTGATCCACACCGACTTCGAGAAAGGCTTCATCCGGGCCGAGACCATCGCCTACGATGACTACGTCAAGCTGAACGGCGAAGCCGGCGCGCGAGACGCCGGCAAGCTGAAGTCGGAAGGCAAGGAATACGTCGTCCGCGACGGCGACGTGATGAACTTCAGGTTCAACGTATAACCATCAGGGAGAGGCCGCCGTGGGCGACACCATCAAGATCAGGTCCAACGCCCCAGACGGCTTCCAGTTCTCCGCCTATCACGAGGTCCCCTTCACACCCCGCAAGGGCGGGGTCATCGTGCTGCAGGAGATCTTCGGCATCGACCGCCACGTGCGCGCCGACGTGGAACGCTGGGCCAAGGCCGGCTGGGAAGCCGTCGCGCCGGCCCTCTACGACCGCCTGGAGCCCGGCTTCACCGCCGGCCACGACCCGGCCGGCCTGACCGCCGGCGTCGCCCACGCCCGCGCCACGCCGCTGGACCAGGCGCTGGCCGACATCGCCGCCGTGCGCGACTTCCTGGCGGCCCGCGGCGGCAAGGTCTGCGTGGTCGGCTACTGCTACGGCGGCTCACTGACCTGGCTCTCGGCCGGCAAGGTGGAGGGCCTGGCGGCGGCCTCCAGCTACTATGGTTCGATGGTGCAGGCCAACGCGGCGCTGAAGCCGCTCTGCCCGACCATCATCCACCTCGGCCACACCGACCCCGGCATCCCCGCCGACGCCGTCGAGGCCGCCGTGAAGGCCGAGAATCCGGACGTGCCGGTCTACATCTATGAAGGGGCCGGCCACGGCTTCAACAACCAGGACCCCGAGCGCTACAACCAGGAAGCCGCCGACCTCGCCCGCCACCGCACCCGCGAGCTCTTCGAGGCCGCCTGATGGGCGAGGTGCGGCGCCTGACCTCGGCCGACGGCTTCGAACTCGACGCCTGGCACACCAGGCCCGCCGACGCCCGCCGCGGCGGCCTCGTCGTCCTGCACGCCATCTGGGGCGTGACGCCGCATATCCGCGAGCTTTGCGAGGAATGGGCCGAGGGCGGCTACGAGTGCCTCGCCCCCAGCCTCTTCGACCGCTTCGAGCGCGGCTTCCCCGAAAACAACACCGATCCGGACCGCATGGCGGTCCAGGACGGCTACGCACGGGCCACCGAGTGGGGCCGCACCACCCTGCCGGATGTGCAGGCGGCCATCGACGCCCTGGAGCCGCCGGTCTTCCTGATGGGCTTCTGCTTTGGCGGCACCACCGCCTGGCTGGCCTCGGCCGGCTGTTCGGGCCTGTCGGCCGTCGCCAGCTACTACGGCGGCCAGATCTATCTGAACCTCGACCGCCAGCCCGCCTGCCCGACCATCCTGCACCTGGGCAAGCGCGACGAACTGATCCCCCCGGACGAGGTGGAGGCCATCCGCGCCGCGCACCCCGACCTGCCGGTCTTCATGTACGACGCCGGCCACGCCTTCGTGGCCCCCAACGGCTATGACGCCGACGCCGCGCGTCTGTCGCGCCTGCGCACCCTGGCGCACTTCTCGAAGAACGGCGGCGGGCGGGGCGAAGGGGCATAAGCCGCCGGTCGGCCCTGCGTCCTTCGAGACGCCCGCTTCGCGGCCCCTCAGGATGACTAAGTCTGTAGAGCGCAACCCACCTAGTCATGGTGAGGAGCGGCCAAGCCGCGTCTCGAACCACGCACCGAGCCTCAGCGCGGCTCGCGTTCCTCGATCCGCTTGGCCACCTCCGGATCGCGCTCCAGGCGGCGCGCCAGCGACGCCTGGGCGATCAGGATGCCGATCCCCGAGGCGTAGCCGGCGAACAGGCCCACCGGAAACCGCCCCATCGCGGCGAACACCGCCACCTGCCACCAGATGAAGCCGGCGGCCACAAACAACAGGCCAAGCCCGGTCAGCACCGAGACCACCGTCTGGCCGAAGCCCGAGACGAAACTCATCCACACATAGCGGGCGAGCAGCCGCCGCATCGGCGCCACCGCCAGCGGCAGCACGATCGAGGCGATCAGGAACGCCGCCGGCAGGATCAGCAGGCTCCCCAGGCTCAGCCGCAGGCCCTCGGGCAGCACCTTGAGCGCATGCACCGCCGCCCCCGCGTAGATCAGCGACGCCGCCGCCACGGTGGAATCCTGCATCCGCTTGAAATTGCGCCAGGCGCGAGTGTGGGCCATCCCTTCCACATAGCGCGGCGGCGGGACGACGCCAGGGTGCGGCGGCCCCTCAGTCGCCCTCGAAGGCCACCAGGGTGGAGACCGGCACCCCCGCCGCGCGCAGCCGCGCCGCTCCGCCGAGGCCCGGCAGGTCGACGACGAAGGCCGCCGCCACGATCTCGGCCCCGCCGCGCCGCAACAGGTCGATGGCCGCCAGGGCGGTGCCGCCGGTGGCGATCAGGTCGTCGACCAGCATCACCCGCTCACCGGGCCGCACGGCGTCCTGGTGCATCTCGATGGCGTCCTCGCCATACTCCAGCGCGTAGGAGACGCGGATGGTCTTGTGCGGCAGCTTGCCGTGCTTCCTGATCGGCACGAAGCCGGCCGAAAGCTGGTGCGCCACCGCCCCGCCGAGAATGAAGCCCCGCGCCTCGACTCCCGCGACCTTGTCGGTCTTCAGCCCCGCGAACGGCTGCACCAGCTCGTCCACCGCCCGCCGGAAGCCGCGCGCGTCGGCCAGCAGGGTGGTGATGTCGCGGAACTGCACGCCGGGCTTGGGGTAGTCCGGGATGGTGCGGATCAGGTCGGCGAGGCTCATGGCCGCCTTATCGCCGCGGGCGGGCGGCTTGGCTATGCTGACGGCCCGATCAGCCTGCGAGTCACCCCTGCGCGCCGCCAGCCTCACCTTCGCCGCCGCCCTGGCGCTCGCCACGCAGGCGCGGGCCGGCGAGGTCGCCTGCTCGTTCGAGGGCGGGGTGCTGGTGGCGCCGGCCGAAGTGGCGGGGATCGCCGGCGACTACATCATCGACACCGGCCAGCCGGCCAGCGTGCTGCACTACGACCGGGCGATGGGCGCGGGGCTGGCCGAGCCGGGCGTGCGCGCCTCCACGCACTTGGCCGGACTGGAGAGCCCGCCGACCGACGTGGCCATCGTCAGCCTCGACGCCCGCGCCGGGAGCCTGCCGACGCCGGTGGCGGGGGTGATCGGGGTCGACGTGCTCTCGCGCTACCGCATGGAGGTGCGCTTCTCGCCCTGCCGCCTCACCCTGCGCCGGGGCGGGCCGGCGAAAGCCGAGGTTCCGCTGGTCGAGGCGACCGTCTCGGACGGCCGTACGGCGCGGCGCGGCTGGTTCGTGGTGGCGACGGGACAGGCTCCAGCCCTGCAACTTAGCGCGACCGAGGTGGAGTCCTCCCCGCCGCCCGCAGAGGGCGAGCCGGCGCCGGTGTGGCGCGTCGACCGGCTGTCGGTGGGCGGGGAGCTGTTCACGCGGCTGGAGATCAATATCGTGCCGCCGGAGACGCTCGACCCGCGCGCCATCGGCGTGATCGGGGCTGAGGCGCTCAAGGCCTTCCGGCTGACCTTCGACTTCCCACGATCGCGGCTGACGCTGACGCCCGCGCGGTAGGCCCTTCTCCCCTTGCAGGAGAAGGTGGATCGCGCAGCGAGACGGATGAGGGGTCGAAGATCACGCCCGCCTCGACAGCGGATCGGCCGGGCGCGGATTGAGCGGTCCGAGAGACCCCTCATCCGGCCTTCCAGGCCCCCTTCTCCCGCAAGGGGAGAAGGGACCTAAGTCTCTAGTGCGCCACGTTCCGCCAGATCCGCTTGTAGCTGAACCACAGCAGCCCGGAGAGCAGCACCAGATAGATCATCGCCGCCAGGCCGAACTGCTTGCGTTCCTCCAGCTTGGGCTCCGAGGCCCAGGTCAGGAAGGCCGCCACGTCCTTGGCCTGCTGGCTCACCGTCGATTTCGTGCCGTCGTCGAAGGTGACGATCCCGTCCTTCAGCGGCGGCGCCATCGCGATGAAGCCGCCCTTCGGCACGGTGTCGTGCGAGCCGCTCCAGAACGGCGTCAGGTCGCCCGAGAAGTAGGGGTTATAGTGCTGGGTCTCGGTCATCGTCAGGCCCTTCTTGGGAGCCTCATAGCCGGTCAGCAGCGAATAGACGTATTGCGGCCCGTGGTGGCGCGCCTTGGTGATCACCGACAGGTCCGGCGGCAGGGCGCCGCCGTTCGAGGCCCGCGCCGCCGCCTCGTTCGGGAACGGCGCCGGGAAGCGGTCGGCCGAAGTCCCCGGGCGCTGGATGACGTCGCCGGTCTCCGAATCGATGTCGTTGACCTGCGCCTCGGCGGCCAGCGCCTTGACGTAGGGGTTGTCGTTCGGGTTCGGGTGGTGCTCGTCGTAGAACGGCCCGCCCTTCTGACCGAGGTTGCGG
>JADZBR010000112.1 GCA_020852035.1 Caulobacteraceae bacterium | reverse complement strand
CCCGAAGGGAAGGCTCAAGCGGCGACGCGGAGTCCGTACTTGGCGCGGAGCGCGGCCAAGGGCGTGTCCAGACCGTCGTCGAAGTCGTCCCAGGGCCAGGGCTTGGCTTGGCGGCGACATCGCCAGATCGTGCGCGGCACGAGGACAGGAACCCGCGCCAGGGTAGCGAGGATGTCGGCGAGGCGCAGCTGGCGGTAGATGTCGAGGGAGTCGTAGAGGCGATAGCCCTCCATGACCTTCAGCCCCTCGGTCGTGCCGAAGAAGCTGGCGAGCTTGACGATGGCCTCCTGCGGCAGGGTCGTGTCGCAGCCGTAGACGACATGCACCGCGTCGTGCCGCTCGAAGAACGCTCGCGCGTCGGCGGACAGGGTCTCGCCGCGCTTCAGGCCGGGGTGGGCGAGGTAGTATTCCTCGAGTCCCTCGGCGAGGGTCAGGGGCGAGTCCTGGCGCTGGTACCCGAGCATGGGCGGCCGCTTCTCCGCAGCGGCAGCGCGCCGCCCGACCGGGAGGTCATGCGCCTTCCGACGACGGGGCTCAAGACGCTTGCGAAAGCGGAGCCGTTGGACAAGCCATCGCCGTGCGGCGTGGGAATGTCGGTTCCCGGGCTCCCGCGACGTCCTTGGAGCAAAGGCCAGGGAGCTCGGCATGACCAAGGATGTGTACCGTTGGGTGATCGTCGCGGCCGGCGGCCTGATCGGCTGCGTGGCGATGGGGTCGATGTTCTCGCTGCCGGTGTTCCTGCGGCCGATCGCGCAGGAGACGGGCTGGTCGGTCACCGGCGTCTCGACGGCCATGACCATCGGGTTCCTGTCGATGGCGCTGGCCAGCATGGTCTGGGGCGCGCTGTCGGACCGGTTCGGGCCGCGGCTGGTGGTGTTGACCGGCTCGGTGGTGCTGGCGGCCAGCCTGGCGCTGGCCAGCCGGGCGAGCGGCCTGCTGGAGTTTCAGCTGATCTTCGGCCTGGTGGTGGGCGCCAGCACGGCGGCGATCTTCGCGCCGCTGATGGCCTGTGTGACCGGCTGGTTCGACACGCACCGGAGCCTGGCTGTGTCGCTGGTCTCGGCGGGGATGGGCATGGCGCCCATGACCATGGCGCCGCTGGCCGCCTGGCTGGTCACCCACAACGACTGGCGAGCCTCGATGCTGATCATCGCGGGGGTCGCGGCGGCGATCATGATCCCGGTCTCGTTCCTGATCCGCCGGCCGCCGCCGTTCGACGCGACGCAGGACGAGCCGATGGACGAGGGGCCGCGGCCGGACATGACCGTGGGCGAAGCGCTGCGCTCGCCGCAGTTCATCATCCTGATGGCGACCAACTTCTTCTGCTGCGCGACGCACTCGGGGCCGATCTTCCACACGGTGAACTATGCGGTGACCTGCGGCATCCCGCTGGTGCTGGCGGTGTCGATCTACAGCGTCGAGGGGCTGGCCGGCATGGGCGGGCGGATCGCCTTCGGCGTCGCGGGCGACCGGTTCGGCGCCAAGCGGGTGCTGGTGGCGGGATTGCTGGTGCAGTCGTTCGGCGCGCTGGGCTATCTGGCGGCGCGGGATCTTGGGCCGCTCTATGGGGTCGCGGCGTTGTTCGGCTTCATCTACGCCGGGACGATGCCGCTCTATGCGGTGATCATCCGCGAGAACTTCCCGATGCGGATGATGGGCACGATCGTCGGCGGCACGGCGATGGCCGGCGGGCTGGGCATGGCGACCGGGCCGCTGACCGGCGGGCTGATCTACGATGCGACCGGCGGCTATGGCTGGCTGTTCGCGCTGTCGGCGGCGCTGGGGATCGGGGCGGTGCTGATCGCCCTCAGCTTCCGGCCGTTCGCGAGGCCGCGGCCGGCGGCGGCCCTCGCCTAGGGGCCGTACTCGATTGCGCTCGGCCCCGCGCCCAGGGAAATCAGGGACATAAACCAGTGTCATCCCGGCCGCAGCGAAGCGGAGAGCCGGGGCCCAGGGTCATACGCACGGCAGAACCCCCTGGGTCCCGGCTCTACAGTCTGCGGTGCAGGCTTCCGGCCGGGATGACATCTCATTTGAACCGGAGCGTTGAGCTCAGACCCTAGCGGGGCATGCGCACCATCGGGGTGATCGGGGGCGAGGCGCCGATCTGGATGGTCGCCACCGCCTCGAACCCGTGGCGCTCGTAGAGGCTGATGTTGCGCGGGTTGGAGCTTTCCAGATAGGCGGGCAGGCCGTCGGCGTCGCAGCGGGCCAGGGCGTGCTTCATCAGCGCGGAGCCGAGCCCGCGGGCCTGCATCGCCGGATCGACGCCGATCAGCGGCAGATACCAGTGCGGTTCTTGTAGATGATGGCGTCCCATCTGCTCCATCACCGCGCCGAGGATTTCCAGGCGCTCCGGCGCGGCGTACTGACCCATGATTTCGCCGAGCCGTTCGGAATCCGACTCCACGCCCGGCGGCAGCCACAGGGCCGCGCCGCCGCCGCTCTCGGGGATGTAGACGCTGTCGTGGTCGAAACCGCGACCGCCGAAGGCGCTGGTCATCAGCGGCATGCTGGCGAGGAACTTCCCGGGATCGGGTATCGCCCAGCGGACCATCGGGTCCGATGAGAAGGCCAGGGTGATGACGTTGAGGACAGCAGCCTGATCCTCAAGGGTGGCGGCGCGGACGGTCGGGCGGTCCATGACGTTCCTCTCCGGGATGGGGAGTAGTCTGGGGCCGGGCCGGGCGAGGTCAAGCGGGCGTTCCCGCCTTGGCGGCGGGCTGCTATGGCTCGCGGCGACAAGAGGGGGAGGGAGCGAATGGCCCTGGATACCGAGACCCGCGACCAGCTGATCGACATGGTCGCCCGCTTCGTGGCCGAGCGGCTGCGGCCCATCGAGGCCCAGGTCGCCGAGACCGACGCCATGCCCGACGAGATCGTGCAGGAGATGCGCGAACTCGGCCTCTTCGGTCTTTCGATCCCCGAGGAGCACGGCGGCCTTGGCCTCTCGATGGAGGACGAGTGCCTGGTGGCGGTCGAGCTCGGCCGCACCTCGCCGGCGTTCCGCTCCACCTTCGGCACCAATGTCGGGATCGGCAGCCAGGGACTGGTGATGTTCGGCACGCCCGAGCAGAAGGCGAAGTACCTGCCGGGCATCGCGTCCGGCGAGATCATCACCTCCTTCGCCCTCACCGAGCCGGAGGCCGGGTCCGACAGCGCCGCGGTGCAGACCCGCGCGGTGCTCGACGGCGACGCCTATGTGCTGAACGGAACCAAGCGCTACATCACCAACGCCAACAAGGCGCACCTCTTCACGGTGATGGCCCGCACCGCTCCCAGCAAGCCGGGCGGGGGCGGGGTGAGCGCCTTCCTCGTGTCGCGCGACCTGCCGGGGCTCTCCACCGGCAAGCCCGAGAAGAAGATGGGCCAGCAGGGCGCCCACATCACCGACGTCAACTTCGACAACGTGCGCGTGCCGGTGGAGAACCGGCTGGGCGCCGAGGGCGAGGGCTTCAAGGTGGCCATGCAGGTGCTCGACCGGGGGCGGCTGCACATCTCGGCGGTCTGCGTCGGCGTCGCCGAGCGGCTGATCAAGGACTGCGTAGCCTACGCCTCCGAGCGCAAGCAGTTCGGCCAGCCGATCGCCGGGTTCCAGCGGATCCAGGGCATGATCGCCGACATGAAGACCGAGGCCCTGGCGGCCAGGGCCCTGACCCTGGAGACCGCCCGCAAGCGCGACGCCGGCGAGAACGTCACCATGGAGGCGGCGGCGGCCAAGTACTTCGCCTCCGAGATGGTCGGGCGGGTGGCCGACAAGGCGGTGCAGAACTTCGGCGGCGCCGGCTACACGGCCGACCACGGGATCGAGCGGCTCTATCGGGACGTGCGGATCTTCCGCATCTACGAGGGCACCAGCCAGATCCAGCAGGTGGTGATCGCGCGCGAGACGCTGAAGCGCGGCGGTTGACAGCAATGCTGGCATTGCTAGCATTGCTGTCATGGCTAGTTTGACGGTCAGAAACCTTCCGCCTGAAGTTCACGACGGGCTGCGTCGACGGGCGGCCATGAACCGCCGGTCCATGGAGGCCGAAGCCCGCGATCTGCTTCGCGCCGCCGTGGCGCCTGAAACCGCAAGACCGCCGATTGATCCAGCGGCTGCAAAGGCGGCGCTGGAACGGCTGTGGTCGAAGAGCGCCGAGATCAAAGCTCGACTACCTGAAGGCTGGTCGGTGGTGGACGAACTCATCGCGGAACGTCGCCTAGAGGCGGCGTTTGAGACGGGTGCGATCTCCGCTCAGGAACGGTTCGATCGCCTTGAAAAGCTCCAGCGGTTTGAGCTCTGGCCCAAGGAGGTCGAGGCTTTCGCGATGCAGAAGTTGGCGGAGCACGATTGACCGCCGTCGCCTTCGACAGCTCGGCCTTGATGGCGATCCTTCTGGAGGAAAGCGGATCGGAGCGCGCGGCGGGCTACCTGACTGAAGGTCGCGCCTCGGCGGCGATCTGGGGCGAGACCTTAAGCAAAATGGGGCTTCGCGGGCGCGCTCCAGCCTGGGCCGCCGACCATTTGAAGCATGCGGGGCTGGTGATTGATCCGCTGACGGAAGAAGACGCTGTTACGACAGCGAGCCTTTACACGCTGGCTAGGCGTGGCGTGTCCTTGGCGGATCGATTCTGTCTGGCGCACGCGATGATCAGAAAGCTGCCCGTGATCACCAGCGACCGGCCGTGGTCAGAGCTCGACCTCCCCATCGAATTGATCTTCATCCGATGAGCCAGCCCGTTGAAGACGCGATCTTCCGCCTGCTGGAGGGCAAGGCTCCGGGGAAGTCGATCTCGCCGGAGGAGGTCGCCAAGGCCGTCGAGCCCGAGCGTTGGAGCCGGCTGTTCGGGCATGTGCGGACGACGGCGATCAACCTCGCGCGCGAGGGGCGCATCGAGATCACCCGCCACAACAAGCCGGTCGATCCGGAGAACTTCAAGGGCGTCTACCGGTTGCGGCTTCCGATTTCGGGAGATCAGTAGCCCAAGCCGGTCGGGCGAACTTTGAGGCATTCTACAGTGTCGTAGTGTCGCCGAACGAAGCCCATGCGCTCCAGGTTTCTTAGGTGAACATTCAGGGTAGAGGCGGCTTTCAAGCCAGCTTCCTCCGCGATTTCCTTCTGCTTTGGCTTTCGACCAAGCTTCCATGCCAGAGTTTCAGCCGCCAGGAGAATGCGCTTCTGTGCCGGAGTTGGTGCGTCCATGCGATCGCCTCTACGGCCGCAAGCTGAGAGGCTGCAAACGCTATCTGATTCGCAGCGATCGATCCTATCTAGACGCAGATGAGCCTCGACGCCGTCCTTGCCGATATCCGCGCCTGCCGCGCCTGCGAAGGCGAACTGCCGCACGCGCCCAGGCCGGTGGTGTGGGTCGCGCCGACCACGCGGCTTCTCATCTGCGGCCAGGCGCCGGGGCGCAGGGTGCATGAGAGCGGCCTGCCGTTCGACGACGCCTCGGGCGAGCGGCTGCGCGACTGGCTGGGCGTGGACCGCGAGACCTTCTACGGCCATCCGGCGATCGGCGTGGCGGCGATGGCCTTCTGCTTTCCGGGGACCAATCCCAAGGGCGGCGACTACCCGCCGCCGCCGCGCTGCGCGGCGCTGTGGCGGCCGCGGCTGATCGGCGTCTTGCCCAAGATGGAGTTGACCCTGCTGGTTGGGTCCTACGCCCAGCGCTGGGCGCTCGGCGAGCGGGCCGGGGCGTCGATGACGGATACGGTCGCGGCATGGCGGGATCATCTGCCGGCCTACGTGCCGACGCCGCACCCGTCGTGGCGCAACACCGCCTGGCTGCGGCGCAATCCCTGGTTCGAGGACGAGGTGGTCCCCTACCTTCGCGCCCGGGTTTCCGACATGCTGGCGGCATGAGGCGGCTTCTCGTCATCCTCGCGGCGCTGTCGCTGGCGGCCTGCGCGCCGATGCTGGTGCAGCAGCCGCTGACGCCGGGCGCGGCGTTCCAGGGGCCGCGGCTGGAGGACGACGCCTTCGTCAGCTTCGATGGCGCGCGGCTGGGCCTGACGGTCTGGCCGGCCGAGGACGGCGAGCCGAAGCAGGTGGTGGTCGCCCTGCACGGCATGAACGACTACGCCAACGCCTTCCACTTCGCCGCGCCGGTGTGGGCCGAGCATGGGGTGACCACCTACGCCTACGACCAGCGCGGCTTCGGTCGCTCGCCGCAGCGGGGCGTCTGGGCCGGCGAGGACCTGATGACCGAGGATCTGCGCACGATCGTCGCCCTGGTGCGGGCGCGCCATCCCTATTCGGAGGTGATCGTCGCCGGCGAAAGCATGGGCGGGGCGGTGGCCATCGCCGCGTTCGCCTCTGAGCGGCCGCCGGACGCGCACCGGCTGATCCTGATGGCCCCGGCGGTATGGGGCTGGTCGAGCCAGCCCCTGCCTTACAAGACCCTGCTGTGGGCCGCCGCGCGGGTGACGCCGGGCAAGGTCTACGAGCCGCCGAAGTGGCTGACCGAGCGCGTGCAGCCGACCGACAACCGCCAGGAACTGATCGCGATGGGCCGCGATCCGCTGATGGTCTGGGGCGCGCGGTCGGACACGCTCTATGGGCTGGTGGCGCTGATGGAGGACGGCTGGTCCGAGATCGGTCGGGTGCGCGCGCCGATCCTCTACCTCTACGGGGAGCACGACGAGATCATCCCGGACCGCCCCGCATTGGACGCGGCCGGTCGGCTGAAGCCGGGCGACCGGACGGCGTTCTACGACGAGGGCTGGCACCTCCTGACCCGCGACCGCCAGCGGGCGGTGGTGATCCAGGACATCCTGGCCTGGATCAAGACGCCGGCCGCGCCGCTGCCTTCCGGCGCGCCGCCGATCCCGACGCATGTGCGCGAAACCCGGGAGGCCGGGGTTGTGACCACAATCCCCGGGGCGTAAGCACCTCGCGAATTCAAACCCCGAAAGAGCGCATTTCCGGCATGGTTCTCTTCGATTCTCCGGCTTTCGAGCAACACGAGGGCGTTCACGCCGTCTATGACGCCAAGTCGGGCCTCAAGTGCATCATCGCCGTCCATTCCACCGCCCGCGGCCCCGCCGCCGGCGGCTGCCGCATGTGGCCCTATCCGGACGCCCGCGCCGCGCAGGACGATGCGTTGAAGCTGTCGCGCGCCATGTCCTACAAGAACGCGATGGCCGACCTGGATCTGGGCGGCGGCAAGTCGGTGATCATCGGCGACTCGCGCACTCAGAAGACGCCGGAACTGTTCGAGGCGTTAGGCCGCGCCGTGGAGAGTCTCGGCGGCCGCTACTGGGCGGCCGAAGACGTCGGCGTGTCGCCGGCCGATCTCGCCCATACCCGCCGGCGCACCAGATACGTCGCCGGCCTCGACGGCCATCCGGCGGCCTCGGGCGATCCCAGCCCGGTCACCGCCGAGGGCGTGTTCCGCGGCATAGAGCTCTGCGTGCAGCGGGCCTACGGCCACGGCCTTTCGGGCGTCCGGGTGGCGCTGCAGGGCGTCGGGCACGTCGGCGGCCTGCTGGCCGACAAGCTCTACGCCGCCGGGGCGCGGCTGACGATCAGCGACGTCAACCAGGCCGCCGTCCACGCCGTGGCCGAGCGCACCGCCGCCCGCATCGTCGCGCCCGGCGCGATCTTCGACACCGAGTGCGAGGTCTTCGCCCCCTGCGCGCTCGGCGGGGCGATCAACGCCGACACCCTGCCGCGCATCAAGGCGCCGGTGATCGCCGGCGGCGCCAACAACCAGCTGGCCGACCCGGCGGTCGGCCGGGCGGTGTTCGAGCGCGGCCTGATCTATGCGCCCGACTTCGTGATCAACGGCGGCGGGATCATCAATGTGGCCGCCGAAATCCGCGGCATCGAGAGCGGCGGCGCCTACGACCCGGCCTGGGTGGAGGGCAAGCTCGCCCGGCTGATGCAGACCCTGGGCGAGGTGCTCGACCGCTCCGAAGCCGAACGCAGGCCGGCGGACGAGGTCGCGGTGGAGGTCGCCCGCGCCAGGATCGCCGCCTGACCCTTCGCCTCAGTGGCCCGGGCTCGGCTTGAACGAGCGCGGCTCGCGCACCACGACCTCCTTCTTCTCCGCCGCCTGGCCGTGCTGAGGCGTGGCCGCCGACTTCGGGATGACGAAGTTGGTCGCGGTGTCCTGCTGCTGGAACCCCTTGGTCATCGTCGCCTCCTTGCCCTTCCTGGTCACCATCATGCCGCCGCCTTCGCGCCGGCGTCCGCCAGCCGCACCTGCACCTCGACCGCAAGATGAGAGCGGCCCGGATCGCCGAAGATCGCGCCGTTGATCGGCGCGGCCGCCTCGGGCGTGCGGCTGACCGCCACCGGGATCAGGTCGGCCGATTCCACCAGACCGTTGGTGGGGTCCAGATCGGTCCAGCCCAGGCCCGGCAGGAACACCTGGCACCAGGCGTGAGTGGCGCCCGCGCCGCGCAGGGTCTCGTCCGGCGCGTGCAGGTAGCCGGTCACGAACCGGGCCGCGAAGCCCAGCCGCCGCGCCGCCTCGACCAGCAGCCAGGCGAAGTCGCGGCAGGCCCCGCGCCGCATGCGGGCGGTGTCGCCGGGCGACTGGGTCCCTTCCTCGACGCGGGGGGCGTAGTCGAACTCATCGTGCACGGCGCTGTTCAGCCGCATGAGGAGGGCCAGCGCCGGTTCGTCGCCACGCGCCAGGCGCCCGCGCAACCAGGCGAGAAGCTCGCCCGTATAGTCAGCCGCGGCCGGTTCGATGAAGGGGGCCAGCACCGTCCGGTCGGCGGGGTCGTAGACGATCGGGGTGGCGGTGTGCGGGTCTTCGATCTGCGCCCAGGTGATCGGCGCGGGATAGCGCTCCAGGGTGAGCTGGCTGACGATGGATAGCGAGGCGGCCTCGCCCTCCGGGTGCAGCCAGCACACCGAATTGCCGAGCGCATCGTACATCCAGCGGGTCGAACCCTGGGGCGTGAAGGCGAGCGAGGCGTCCAGGATCCGCACGGCGTGACTGTCGCGCGGCCGGACGAGCAGCCGGTGGGCGCCGAACGACACCGGCTTCTCGTAGCTGTAGCGGGTCTCGTGGCGAATGGTCAGACGGGTCATGCCTGAAGAAGGAACCCCGGCTTTCCCGATCGGGTCCGGCCGCGTCGAAATCGCCGTCGCCGGACTTGGCCCGGCGACTCAAGGACGCTGCAAGTCCCGCGCGAATCCGAGGGAGGCGTCGTTCAGGGGGCCGCGGATCCAGGCCGTGGGCGACGGGGGATCAGGCGCCTGCTTTGCAGACCTTGTCCGTCGGAGGCGTTCAGACCAGCGCGCGCTTGTAGAGCGCCAGCAGCTCGGCCCAGGCGCGCTCGGCGGCGGCTTCCTCGTAGACCTGGCTGCCCTTCACCGTCCAACCGTGGTTGGCGCCCTCATAGACCTCGACCTTGCTCTTGCGGCCGGCGGCGTCGAGGGCGGCCTTCAGCTTGTCCTTGATGGTCGGGTCCTGCTTGTCGTCGTTGTCGGCCACGCAGACCAGATATTCGGCCTGGGTGTGCGGCAGGGTGAGGTGCGGGCTGGTCGCCGCGTCGGTGTAGAGCCCGCCGCCGTGGAAGCTGGCCACCGCGCCCACGCGGCCGGGCGCGGCCCCGGCGGTGCGGAAGGCCAGAGGACCGCCCATGCAGTAGCCCTGCGCGCCCAGCTTCTTTGGGGTGTCGGTCTGCGGCTGGGCGTCGAGGAAGGCGACGTAGGCGGCGGCGTCCTTGTCGGTCCCTTCCGGCGTCACGCTGGCGCGCAGGGGACCGAGTTTGGCGCGGTCCTCGGGGTTGGCGAAGTTGAAGCTGCCATCGATCACCGGCGCCTTCTTCACCCGGTAATAGAGATTGGGGACCAGCACGACGTAGCCCTCGCCGGCCAGGCGCCTGCCCATTTCGCGGAAGACGGGGCGCAGGCTCACCACGTCGGGCCAGACCACCACCGCCGGCCACTTGCCCTGGCCCTCGGGGTAGTAGAGCGCCGCGTCGGCCATGCCGTCCGGTGTCTTGATCTCGACGTCCTTCTCCACCACCGGAACCGCGGCTGCGGCCCCGCCCGCGCTGGCCACGCCCGCCGCGGCGATGCTCATCAGGCCGAAGGTGCGGCGCGAAACCGTGGGGTCCTCGATCAGGCCCTGGTGGATGTCGTCGTCGCACATGGCTTTCGTTCCTCACCTTCTTTCCGGCCAGCATGGCGCAGAAGGGCGGCCGGCGAGAAGCGAAACTTATCCACCGTGTTACTCCCGTCCTCGCCACCTCCCACCTTCGTCACCCGCGGACTTGTTCCGCGGGCCTATGAACGTCGACTTGGCCGAGCTTGCGCTTGCAGCGCGGTGTTCATGGGTCGCCGGGACAAGCCCGGCGATGACGGAACGGGGGAAGGCGAGGAAAGGAAGGGAGGGGGGAGCGGCGTCCCTCAGCGCGCCATGTTCAGCACCTGCACCTGGGTGAACTCCTTGAGCCCCTCTTCGCCGAGCTCGGAGCCGACGCCGGAGAACTTGGCGCCGCCGAAGGGGAGGTGCGGTTGCAGGTCGGCGTGCTTGTTCACCCAGACCGAGCCGGACTCCATGTTTTCCGCCAGCGCCCAGGCCTTCTCCGGGTCCTTGGCCCAGATCGAGCCGCCGAGGCCGTAGATGGAGGCGTTGGCGCGGGCGACGGCATCGTGCGGGTCGGCGTATTTGATCACCGGCATCACCGGGCCGAACTGTTCCTCGTCGACCAGCTTGGAGCCCTCGGCGATGTCGCGCACCACGGTGGGCTGGATGAAGTAGCCCTTGTCGCCGAGGCGCTGCCCGCCGGCGATCACCTTGCCGTCGGCCTTGGCGCTGTCGATGAAGCCCAGCACCTTCTCGAACTGCTGCTTGTTCTGCAGCGGGCCCATCTGGGTGCCCTGCTGCAGGCCGTCGCCGACCACCATCTCGGAGGCTAGCCTCGCGAACTCGTCGCACATCTGGTCGTAGATGCTCTCGTGGACGTAGATGCGCTTGGCGGCGATGCACACCTGGCCGGCGTTCTGCATGGCCGCGCCGAACACCTTGGGCGCGGTCTCGGCCACGTTGACGTCGTCCAGCACGATCAGCGCGTCGTTGCCGCCCAGCTCCAGCGAGACGCGCTTCAGCGCATCGGCCGCGCCGGCCATCACCTTCTTGCCGGTCTCGGTGGAGCCGGTGAAGCTGATCTTGCGGATGTCCGGGTGCTTGGTCATCTCGCCGCCCAGGTCGTTGGCGTCGGCGATCACGTTGAGCACGCCGGGCGGGACGATGTCCTTCACCAGCTCGGCGATCTTCAGGGTGGCGAGCGGCGTGGTGCCGGCGGGCTTCAGCACCACTGTGTTGCCGGCCAAGAGGGCGGCCGGGACCTTGAAGGCCATCAGGATGATCGGGAAGTTCCAGGGCACGATGGCGCCGACCACGCCGAGCGGCTTGCGACGGATTTCCTGGCGGGCCTCGGGGGTGTCGGTGACGACCTTGGCCGGCAGGTCGAGGCTGGCGAAGTAGCGGAAGAAGGCCGAGGCGCCGAACACCTCGCCCATGG
>JADZBR010000111.1 GCA_020852035.1 Caulobacteraceae bacterium | reverse complement strand
GCTTCGCCGTCGGGTTTCCCTCTCCCGGTCGGGAGAGGGGGTTTTAAGCGGCGGCGACCTGCGGGCTGTCGCCGGTCTCCTTCGGCAGGAAGGCCAGGAGTTCCGCAGCGATCTGTTCGGCCTGGGCGACATTGATCGGCCCTTTCACCGCCTCCGCCGAAATCCGCTTCTGGAAATCCGCCGCGGCGGCGGCCAGGGCCAGGTTCGAAGTGGCGATCGCCGCCCGCTGCAGGTCGATGGCCTGCGCCTGGATCGAGCGCATCGCCTGGGCCGGGTCGGTCTCGACCGCCGCCACCGCCGACTTCAGGATCTTCAGCGCCTGGTTGATGCGCGCCGCGTCCGGCGTCTCGCGCGCGTCGGTGCGGCGCTTCAGCGGGCCGGAATAGTCGCCGGAATTGAACCTGCGCCGGTCGGGGCCGACGTAGTGCACCGCCTCGATCCAGTCGCGCGGCCGCAGGGTCACCGCCTCCAGCCGCCGCATCAGGTCCTTGATGGTGAAGGGCTTGCGCAGAAACTCGTGCACCCCGGAATCCCGCGCCGCCATGATGGTGGCCGCCGTCGCCTGGCTGGTGGTCATCACCACCGGCGCCTGACGGCAGGCGAAGTGGCTGTGGCGCAGGGTGCGGGTGAAGGCCACCCCATCCATCACCGCGCCCGAATGCTCGATGAAGATGATGTGCGGATCGACGTTCTTGGCCAGCGCCAGGCCCTTGTCGGCGTCCGGCGCGGTCCAGATCTGGCACTCGACGATGTTGCGCAGAAGGTCGGTCAGCAGCCGGCAGGCGGCGGGGGTCGGATCGACGATCAGCACCCGCTTGAGCTGAGGCGCCATCCGCTGGATCAACTTGTAGTCGGCGTTGAACACGAAGGCCCCGAACCGGCGTTATCGAATCCGCTGACGATGGCCGCGTTTAGGTAAACAAACGACTGACGGCGCCCTTCATGCCGAAACCTCGCAGCCCAGACCCGCCTCGAATTCCTGAAGGATATCCACGGCCTCGGAGAGGTCGGCCACCGGCGGGCGGCCCGCGGGAAAACGATAGCGCCAGAAGCTGGCGATGTGCGAGGCCACCCCGATCTTCTCGCCCAGCGACAGGAACATCTCCGGCGCTTTCAGGAGGAAATCGCGAAAGGCGATGGGATTGCCGTTGACCGTCAGCTCGCGAAACGCCGCGTCATAGACCTGCAGGGTCATCAGCACCTCGCGGCGCTGGACCTCGATGGCCTCCTGCACCCGCTGGCGCGCGCCGGAGAGGTAGGCGAGCAGCACGCCGTCGCGTGGGCCGGTGGTCCTCAGGGTGGGGACCTCGTCCATCACCGCCTTCAATTCGGGCCAGAGCGCCGCCAGCACCCACTTGTAGTAGAGAAAGCCCTTCCAGCAGAAGACGCCCTCCCGGTAGCTGTCCCCCTCCAGCTTCAGGGTGAGCCTGAGCGGCTCCAGCCGCTCGTCGGTCTCGCTCGACAGCAGCGTCTGCACCAGCTTGGCCGCGTAGCCCTCGCCGCCCGGCGCGTTGGCGTAGGCCAGCTCGATCAGCTTCTGGATCTCGCGCGCCACATAGGCCTGCATCCGCGCCACGTCGGACTCGGAGATAGCGAAGTAGCACTGGGCGATCGAATACTCCCGCCGCTTCAGGTGCTCGCGCAGCAGGAAGGGGTCGAGCGAGGGCAGTTCGTCCACCACCTTCAAAAGCTGCAGGTCGCGCTCCAGGTCCGGCCCGTCGCCGACCACCTGGCGCAGCACCTCGGTCCAGCCGCGCTGGCCGACGAACACCGAGCGCCCGCCAAGCTTCAGGTCCGTGCGCTCGAAGGGGATGATCACCTTGGTGGCGGTCGGCCGATGGTCGTCGAAATCGGCCCGCTCATGCATGCGCAGCCGGTGCTTCAGCAGCACCGACTGATTGAGCGTGCGGGTGCGGAAGAACGGTCGGGCGGCGTATTCCGGCGTCTCGCCGTGCTGGGCGGCGACGGCGATCAGGTTCAGCACACGGCTGGTGGAAGCGGTCTTCTGCAACGCGCCCAGGTTGCGGAACGCCCGATCCGGATTCACTCTCCGCCCCCGCGCCGACCATCTTCGCCGGCGGCGAATCGACTGAACCTTCGGTACGGCCTGCGGCCAAGCTTCGCAAGGCGCCGGGTCAGTCCTGGAACGGGTCCCGCATCATGATGGTGTCATCGCGCTGCGGGCTGGTGGAAAGCAGCGCCACCGGCGCCCCGATCAGTTCCTCGATGCGCCGCACATATTTCACCGCGCTGGCCGGCAGGTCGCGCCAGGACCGGGCGCCGGCGGTGGTCTCGCCCCAGCCCTCCAGCTCCTCGTAGACCGGGGTGATCGCCGCCTGGTCCTTCAGGCCGGACGGCAGGTGGCTCAGCACCCGCTCGCCGAGCCGATAGCCGGTGCAGATCTTCAGCGTCGGGAGGCCGTCGAGCACGTCGAGTTTGGTGAGGGCGATGCCGGCGATGCCGTTCAGCGCCACCGACTGGCGCACCAGCACCGCGTCGAACCAGCCGCAGCGGCGCGGCCGGCCGGTGTTGACCCCCACCTCACGGCCGACCGTGCCGAGGTGATGGCCCACCTCGTCGTTCAGCTCGGTCGGGAACGGCCCCTCGCCGACCCGCGTCGTGTACGCCTTCACAATACCCAGCACATAGCCCGGCCCGCGCGGCCCCAGGCCCGACCCCGCGGCCGCTTGGCCCGCCACGGTCTGGGAGGAGGTGACGAACGGATAAGTGCCGTGGTCGACGTCCAGCAGCGCCCCTTGCGCCCCTTCGAACAGCACCCGCTCGCCGGCCTTCACTTTCTCGTCCAGCACCAGCCAGGCCGGCTGGGCGAAGGGCAGGATCTTCGGCGCGATGGCCTTCAGCTCCTCCAGGAGAGCGCCGCCGTCATAGGCCGGCAGGCCGAGGCCGGCGCGCAGGGCGCCGTGGTGCGCCAGGAGCCGGTCGATCTTGGCCTCCAGCGCCTCCGGGTCGGCGAGGTCGGCGACGCGGATCGCCCGGCGGCCGACCTTATCCTCATAAGCGGGACCGATCCCCCGGCCGGTGGTGCCGATCTTCTGCGACGAGGCAGCCTCGCGGCCCTGGTCGAGGTCCTTGTGCAGCGGCAGGATC
>JADZBR010000110.1 GCA_020852035.1 Caulobacteraceae bacterium | reverse complement strand
GGCCGCGCATGATGGCCTCGACCACCTCGCCGAACGCCGCCGCCCCTTCGGCGGAGAAACGCAGGAAGCCGATCGACTCGGCGTCGTAGGCTTCGATGGTCTTGCCGACCGCCAGCAGGCGCTCGCCCTCGGTCAGCACCTTCATGTCGTCGGCGTCGTAGGCGGGCTTGCGGTCGATGGTCACCGTGACCGGCGCCTCGGGCGCGGCCAGCAGCCGCTCGGCCACCGCCGGCTCGAACAGGGTGTCGCCGTTCAGCAGCAAGCTGCCGCCCGCCAGTTCGTGGCGCGCCAGCCAGCAGGTCGCCAGGTTGTCGCTCACCGTGTAGAATGGGTTGAACATCGTGCGCGCCTTCAGGCCGCCGAGATCCAGCCGCGCCAGTTCGGCGTCCACCGCGTCGGCGCCGAAGCCGGTGACCACCACCGCCTCGCGCACGCCCGCCGTCTTCAGCGCCCGCAGTTGCCATTCCAGCACGCTGCGCCCGGAAAGCTCGACCAGCGCCTTGGGCCGGTCCGCGGTCAGCGGCAGGAGGCGCCGCCCCTGGCCGGCGCTCAGCACCACGGCCTTTTCGATCGAAGCCAAGAAGAGCCCCTAAAAGAACTGCTGCGCCCACCCCGGCGCGTCGGGGCCTATATGGACCTTCCACGGGCGGATGGGAACGCGGCGTGGTGTCTACGGCGCACGGGTTCGGATCGAGCGGCCTTTCCCTCTCAAGCCGAAGGTAAGGTTTCCGGGGCATGAAGGGGCGCCGTGTCCGCTGTCCACGCATCGCCGATCCCCGCCGCGCCGGACGCGCCCTACCGGCTGACGCTTGTTCGGATCGTGGAAGGCGCGACCGTCGTCTTCCTGCTCTTCCTGCTCTCCAGCGCCCTGATCGGGCCGCTGCTCGACCCGCTGCAGGTGGGGGGCGATTCCAATCCGATCCTGCGGCTGATGTGGCTGCCGGCCTACGCCCTGATCTTCGCGGTCGCCCTTCTGCGGACGCCGCAGATGCTGCGCTTCTGGGCCCCCGCCGCCCTGCTCGCCCTGCTGGTGGGCCTGGCCTTCGCCTCCACCCAATGGTCGATCGATCCGGCGACCTCCATGCGCCGCTCGGTGGCGGTGGCTTTCACCACCCTGTTCGGGGTCTATCTGGCGGCCAGCTATTCGGGCAGGGCGATGGCCGAGCTGCTGGCCTTCACCTTCCTGGGGCTGGCCATCGGCACGCTGGCGGTCTGCGTCGCCGTGCCAAGCCTGGGCGTGCATTCCGACGTCAACGCCGGCGCCTGGAAGGGCCTCTGGTACGAGAAGAACCAGATGGGCGCGATCATGGTCTACGGGGCCATCGCCGCCCTGGCCGCCGCTATCACCTCGCCCAAGCGGCGCTGGCTGTGGATCGGGACCATCGCGCTCTGCGCCTTCCTGATGCTGATGTCGCGCTCGAAGACCTCGCTGCTTTCGCTGTTCCTGGTGCTCGGCGGCGCGGCCGGGCTGGCGGTGGTCGGGCGCGGGGCGGCGACCGCGGTGCTGGCGGTGTGGGCGGCGGTGACGGGCGCGGTGGCGTTCGGGGCGATGATGTGGCTGGCGCCGGAGGTGCTCTTCCAGGCGCTCGGCAAGGACCCCTCGCTCACCGGCCGCACCGACATCTGGGAGGCGGTGCTGCGCCAGTCGGAGAAGTCGCCCGAGCTGGGCTTCGGCTTCGCCGCCTTCTGGGGCCTGCAGTCGGCGCCGGCCGAATGGGTGCGCGACAACACCGGCTGGCTGGTGCCAACGGCGCACAACGGCTGGCTGGATCTCCTCGTGCAGCTCGGCTGGGTCGGCGTGACGGCGATGGCCGTGGTGCTGAGCCTGGCGGCGCTGATGGCGCTGGTGCGCTTCCGCGTGCAGGGCGACGGCTACTGGGCGATCCTCTACCTGGCGGTCTTCCTGCTGCAGAGCGCCTCGGAGAGTTTCCTGTTGCAGCACAACAGCCTGGCCTGGGTGTTCGCCGCCCTGGCGATCAGCCGGGTGCTCGGGCCGCTGCCCGCCGCGGCATCCCGGCCGGCCTACGTCCCTCGCCTTCCGTCGCCCAGGCCGCTAAACGCGGCGGCGTGACCGATACCGCCCTGCAGATCATCGCCCGCGGCCCGAGGGCCGTCGCCGAAGCCGCCGCCGCCGCGCTCGACGCCGACCCGCGGCTGGAAGGGGCGACCTACTCCATCCTCGAGGAGGACGAGGCGCGGGGCGTCTGGCGCATCGACGCCTTCCCGACCGACGACGACGAGGCGGCCGGGGTCGAGACCACGCTCAAGGGCTTCGCGGACCTGAAGGTCCAGGTCGAGCCGCTGGCCGACGCCGACTGGCTGGCGATGGCGCTCTCGGGCCTGCCGCCGGTGCGGGCCGGGCGGTTCTTCGTCTATGGGGCGCACGACACCGGCCGCGCGCCGGCCAATGCGGTGAAGCTCAGGATCGAGGCCGGCGCGGCCTTCGGCACCGGCCATCACGGCACCACAGTCGGCTGCCTGCAGGCCTACAACGACCTGCTGAAGGGCCACCGCTTCGCCCGCGTGCTCGACGTGGGCGCCGGCACCGGGGTGCTCGCCATCGCCGCCGCCCGCACCGGCTCCAGTCATGTAGTCGGCACCGACATCGACCCGGTCTCGGTGCGTATTTCCAATGAGAACGCCCGTCTCAATGGCGCGGGCGCCCGCTTCGTGCACGCCTCGGGCCTCGGGCATCCCGCGGTGCGCGCCTTCGCGCCCTACGACCTGGCGTTCGCCAACATTCTCGCCCGCCCGCTGGTCGGCCTCTCGCTCGACATCCGCCGCGCCCTGAGACCCGGCGGATTCGCGATCCTCTCCGGCCTGCTGCGCACCCAGGCGCGGACGGTTCGGGCGGCCTACGCCTCGCGAGGCTTCTCGCTGGTCCGCGCCCTGCACCGCGACGCCTGGACGACCCTGGTGCTCAAGCGCGGCTAGGAACCCGGTTCAGCAACCGGCGTTTTCTCCCGCGAAGCGGCGCCGCGCCGCGTCTGAAGGAGGCTGTCGTCATGGCCGACCCCAACGATCCCGATATCGAGCGCACCGTCGTCGAGGGCCCCGCCATCGTCCGGCGCGAGGAAATCCGCGACCGGCGCGCCGGCTCGTCCGTCGGCTGGTGGGCCGCCGCTCTGGTGGCGGTGATCGCCATCGCCGCCCTGCTGCTGATCAACAACCAGCGCAGTTCCACCAACAACGAACTGATGGCCGCCCGCCAGCAGGGCCGCGCCGAAGCCTCCATCGCCGCCGCCCAGCAGGACGCGCAGGCCGCCCTGGCCACCGCCGGCGCCGCCTCGCAAAGCGCCGCGGCCAGCGCCGCCCAGGCCACGCAGGCCGCCGCCGATACCGCTGCCCGCGCGACAGAGCGCGCCCGCGTCGAGGCCGCCGACGCCGCCTCCAGCGCGGACGACCATGCCCAGGACGCCTCGGCCGAGGTGATGCAGCCGGCGCCGGTGGAATAGCCGCCGCCTGGAGGGGTGACGCCGACCCGCCGGAAGCCTAAATCTGGCCCATGCGCCAGACCTTCGACGAGACGACCGACCCCTCCTTCGGCCCCCGCCACGTTCCCCTGATCCGCGCCGCGATGGCCGAGCAGGGGCTGGACGGCTTCCTGGTGCCGCACGAGGACGAGCATCAGAACGAATACCTGCCCGAGGCCAACGACCGCCTGGCCTGGGCCACCGGCTTCACCGGCTCGGCCGGCGCGGCGGTGATCTTCCAGGACCAGGCCGCCGTCTTCGTCGACGGCCGCTACGCCCTGCAGGTGAAGAACCAGGTCGATCTCAGCCTTTTTGAGATCCGCGACCTGATGGAGGGCGGCGTCACCGAATACCTGGAGACCGAGGCCGCCCGGGGCCAGGCGATCGGCTACGACCCGCGCCTGCACAGCCCCGACGCCCTGGCCCGCCTGCGCGCCGCGGCGGAGGCGGCGGGCGCCGAGCTGAAGCCGGTCTCCGACAACCCGCTGGACCTCGCCTGGGGCGGGGCGCGGCCCAGCCAGCCGGCGGCCCCCGTGGCGCCGCACCCGCTGGAGTATTCCGGCGAGGAGTCCGCCGCCAAGCGCGCCCGCGTCGGCGAGACCATCGCCCAGAAGGCCGCCGAGGCGGCGATCCTGACCGCGCCGGCCTCGCTGGCCTGGCGGTTCAACATCCGCGGCGGCGACGTGCGCTGCACGCCCCTGCCGCTCGGCCAGGCGATCCTGCACAAGGACGGCCGCGCCGACCTCTTCCTGGACCCGGCCAAGGTGACCGAGGAGTTGCCCGCCTGGCTCGGCAACCAGGTGCGGCTGCAACGCCCGGACGACCTGCCGGGCGCCCTGGCCGCGCTGAAGGGCAAGCGGGTGCTGGTCGATCCGGCGCAGTCCTCGGCCTGGTATTTCGAGGCGCTGGCCGCCGCCGGCGTCGAGGTGGTGAAGGCCGAAGACCCCTGCGCCCTGCCCCGCGCCTGCAAGAACGCCGTCGAGGTGGAGGGTTCGCGCCGGGCGCATATCCGCGACGGCGCCGCGCTGAGCCGCTTCCTGCACTGGCTCGCCACCGAGGGACAGACCAACCCGCCGGACGAGATGGAGGCCGTCGCCAAGCTCGAGGGCTTCCGGGAAAGCACCGGGGCGCTGAAGGACCTCTCCTTAGACACCATCGCCGGCGCCGCCTCGAACGGGGCGATGATGCACTACCGGCCGACGGAGAAGCTGAACAAGCGGGTGCGGGCCGGCCAACTGCTGCTGGTGGATTCCGGCGGCCAGTATCTGGACGGCACCACCGACGTGACCCGCACCGTCGCCATCGGCGAGCCGTCGGCGGAGATGCGCCAGCGCTTCACCCTGGTGCTGAAGGGCAACCTGGCGCTGGCCGCCGTGCGCTTCCCGGCCGGCACCACCGGCTCGGCGCTGGACGCGCTGGCTCGGGCTCCTCTCTGGTCCTATGGCCTCGACTACGATCACGGCACCGGCCACGGCGTCGGCTCCTACCTCGGCGTGCACGAGGGGCCGCAGCGGATCTCCAAGGTCCCGAACACCGTCGCCCTGCGGCCGGGGATGATCGTCTCCAACGAGCCCGGCTACTACAAGGAAGGCGATTACGGCATCCGCATCGAGAACCTGCAGGTGGCCACCGAGGCCGCGCCGATTTCCGGCGGCGAGCGGCCGATGATGGGCTTCGAGACCCTGACGATGGCCCCGATCGACCGCCGGCTGATCGACCGCGACCTGCTGACCCCCGCCGAACGCGCCCAGCTCGACGGCTACCACGCCGAGGTGCTGGCCAAGGTCGGCCCGCTGGTGGAGCCGCAGGTCGCGGCCTGGCTGAAGGACGCCTGCGCGCCGATCTAGGGCGCGGCCGGCCTTGCCGGCCCCAATTCCGATCATCCCCGCGAAAGCGGGGACCCAGG
>JADZBR010000109.1 GCA_020852035.1 Caulobacteraceae bacterium | reverse complement strand
CCCCTTGCCGCCGTCGTTGGCCACCTCGTTGCACGAGAGGTGCCCGGCGACCCGGCTGAAGACGATCCCGTTGTACTCGGTGCTCTTGCGGGTCTTCAGGCCGGCGGCGGCGAACTCGGCCTCGCTCAGCTCGGGGCAGGGCGGGCCGGCGATGGTCCAGGCCTCGGCGTTGGCGATGGCCTCCTTGCGCTGTTCCCACCAGTTATGCCCGAGCACCGCGCCCGCCCCGGCGAGCGCGATGGCCGCGCCGCCGATGAAGGTCATCTTCGCCGAACGGCTCATGCCGGCCTTGGGGCTGACGCCGTAGTCGCGGGTCGGGGGAGGGGACATGCGGGCTCCTCGATGCGGGGACAGACGCAAGCCTATCCGCCCCGACCGCGCCGGCGCCACACTCATTCTCACCTCGGGGCGAGGGAAGGGCGCATCGCGCAGGCGGCCTTGCGAGCCCCGGGGTGTCGGTCGAGCGGGACGTTCGGCGGCGCCAGTCGCGGTCACATAGGCAGACCCGCCCCTACCGACTTCGTGAGCGGCCGCGGGCGGCCCCGGCCCCTGGCCGCTTGAGCTCCAGGGAGAGGGTGGAAACATCTCCGGCCCGGGACCCTTCGCTCTGAGGGCCCGCCCGTCTCCGGCTCTCCGGTTAGGCTCCAACAGGGCCGCCGAGCGGAAGCTGGAGCCCAACGACCGGCGCGGAGCGTTCGATCTTCGCCGAAACGGTTATCTATCCAATGCTCCGGGCGAGGCCCGGCGCTCCGCACCCCTTCCCAACCTCGCCGCGACAACGGCGAGGCCGATGATGCATGACCCCTTCTCCCTGGAAGGGGGAAGGGGCAGGGGATGGGGGTGGCGCCCTCTCCGCGTCGCTGAGATCGTCGATGGGCGCCGGCGCTCGAACCTGCCAAGCCGAGCCGGCGGAAACACCTCCACCCCCATCCCAACCCTTCCCCCCTCCAGGGGGTAGGGCTTCAGGTCCGCGTCAGCTCCAGCCCCTTCAGCGTGCCCTCATCGCGCCACGCCTCGATCATCTGGATGAAGGCGATCGAGCCCTTGCCGTAGAAGCCGTTGCGCGCCGCCAGCGCCGAGGGCTGGCCCTCGTTGTTGTAGTAGCCGGGGGTGCATTCCTCCTGGAACTTCTGGCGCAAGAGGGCCGAGGAGACGATCTCCTCCACCCAGGCGTCTTCCGCGTCCTGGGTGGGTTCCACCACCGTCGCCTGGGCGTCGCCGGCGGCCTTGGCGACATAGGCGATGTGTTTCGCCTGGGCGCTCAGCATGTGCGGGAAATTGGCGGTGAAGCCGGACTGCACGTTGGAGATGATGAAGAGGTTGGGGAAACCCCGCGTCAGGAAGCCGTGGAAGGTCGAGACCCCGTCCTTCCACTTGGCGCTCAGCGCCTGGCCGCCGCGCCCGTGCACGTCGTAGCCGGACTGGCGCGTGTAGCCGGTGCCGACCTCGAAGCCGGTGGCGTAGATCAGGCAGTCGAGTTCGTATTCCGTCCCGTCGACGACCACGCCCGTCTCGGTGATCCGCTCGACGCCCTGGCCCTTGGTGTCCACCAGGGTGACGCTCGGCCGGTTGAAGGCGGCGAGATATTCGTCGTGGAAGCAGGGCCGCTTGCAGAACTGGTTGTACCAGGGCTTCAGCGCCTCGGCCGTGGCGGGGTCGGACACCACGCTGTCCACCCTGGCCCGCACCTGCTCCATCTTCTTGAAGTCGGCGATCTGCATCACCTCCATCGGGTCCTTGCCGACGAAGGCGTTCGGGTCGCTGCGGCCGATCAGGAGGATGTTGCGGATGATGTCGGTCCAGCCGTCGGCGACCAGGTCCTCCGGCTCGAAACCGCCGGAGAGCAGGATGTTGAAGTTGTCCATCCGCGCCTGCTGCCAGCCGGGCGTCAGGCTGGCGGCCCATGCCGGATCGGTCGGCCGATTGTTGCGCACGTCGAGGGAGGAGGGCGTGCGCTGGAAGACGTGCAGCGACTTCGCATGAGCCGCCAGGTGCGGCACGCACTGCACGGCCGTGGCGCCGGTGCCGATGATGCCCACGCGCTTGTCGGCCAGCTTTGTCAGGCCGCCGTTGGAATCGCCCCCGGTGTAGTCGTAGTCCCAGCGGCTGGTGTGGAAGGTGTGGCCCTTGAAGCTCTCGACGCCCGGGATGCCCGGCAGCTTCGGCCGATGCAGCGGCCCGTTGGCCATGCAGACGAAGCGGGCCTTCATCGCATCGCCCCGGTTGGTCGAGACGATCCAGCGCGAGGCCGCCTCGTCCCAGGAAAGGTCGGTGACCTCGGTCTGGAAGCAGGCGTTCTCGTAGAGGCCGAACGTCTCGCCGATGGCGCGGCTGTGGGCGAGGATCTCCGGCGCTCGGCTGTACTTCTCCACCGGCAGGTAGCCGACCTCTTCGAGCAGCGGCAGGTAGATGTAGCTCTCGATGTCGCAGGCCGCGCCCGGATAGCGGTTCCAGTACCAGGTGCCGCCGAAGTCGCCGCCCTTCTCGATCACGCGGACGTCGGCGATCCCGGCCTCTTTCAGCCGGGCCGCGCAGAGGAGGCCGCCAAAGCCGCCGCCGATCACCACCACCTCGACCTCGTCGGTCAGCGGCGCGCGTGAAAAGCCCGGCTCGACATAGGGGTCTTCCAGGTAGTGGGCGAACTGGCCCGTCATCTCGACGTACTGCTGGTTGCCGTCGGCCCGCAGGCGCTTGTCGCGCTCGGCCAGGTACTTCGCCTTCAGCGCCTCGGGATCGAAGCCCAGATTGGTCTCGCCGTCCGCCATGACCGTCGTCTCCCTCTATGCGCCGATCGGGTCCTACCTCGCCCTAGGGAAGGCAAGTCCGCCGGGTGGTCAGCGATGACATACCGCATCTCCGGCTCGGGAAATCCCGACTCGGCAAAATCTGCCGATGACGCGCCGCTCGGCAAATTCTGCCTGGGTCGAAACATGCCTAACACACCTATAACGCCGTATTTTCAGAGACTTGATCCGTTGCGACGGCTGCGCGCCGCTGGCCTGCCGCTTGCTGCAAAGCCTTCCGGACAAAACGTCCCCGGCCGTCAAAACGACAGCTGGTCTCCGAGAAAAGGACTAAAGTGCAATGCCGCTGAACAGCGTCAACACCAATGTCGGGGCCATGGTCGCCCTGCAGAACCTCAACCGCACCAACACCGACCTGCAGACGGTCCAAAGCCGCATCAACACCGGCCTGAAGATCAACTCTGCCAAGGACAACGGCGCGATCTGGGCCATCGCCCAGAACCAGCGCGCGGAATCCTCCTCGCTGAACGCCGTCATGAGCTCGCTGCAGCGCGGTCAATCCGTCGCCGACGTGGCCATGGCCGCCGGCACGGCGATTTCCGACATTCTCGTGCAGATGAAGGAAAAGGCCGTCGCCTCGACCGAAGCCGGTCTCACCACCGCTTCGCTCAACGCGCTCAACGACGAGTACACGGCCCTTCGTGACCAGATCAACACCATCGCCAACAACGCGACGTTCGATGGCGTGAACCTGATCGCGGCGGTCGCCACCAACAGCTCGGACATCAAGGCTATCGCCAATGCCGACGCTTCGGCGACGATCGACATCGACCACCAGGACCTGTCGCTGACCAACTCTTCGATCGCCCTGGTGTCGTCGGACATCTCGTCCGGCGCGGCGACGGCCGACATCACGGAAATCGAAACCGCCATCCAGGCGGTCTCGACGGCCCTCTCGGCCATCGGCACCGGCGCCAAGGCGCTCGACACCCACCTGAACTTTATCGGCAAGCTCCAGGACACCCTGGATTCCGGTATCGGCAACCTCGTGGATGCGGATCTGGCGAAGGAAAGCGCTCGCCTGCAGGCCCTGCAGGTCAAGCAGCAACTGGGCATCCAGGCGCTGTCGATCGCCAACCAGTCGTCGTCGGCCCTCTTGGGTCTGTTCCGCTAACGGCTCTAGAGGCCGCGGGCCCTGGGGGGACCGCGGCCGACCCGTGGCGGCGGGGATCTTCGGGTCCCCGCCGTTCGCGGTTGCGGCAAGGGTCGCCGGCAACCCCGGCGAACTAGGAGATGGAAACCAAGCCCGTCATGCCCCTCGCGATGGATGTGGATTCGAGCCCGGCCCAGCGCCCGGCGAAGCCGCGCCCCGTCGCCCGCATGCCCGAACCGCCGGCCGAGCCCTATCAGGCCGACCTGCGATTGGTCATCGAGGAGGATGCGAACGGAGCCTTCGTCTACAAGACCATCGATCGTCGCACCGGCGAGGTGATGGTCCAGCTTCCCCGCGAGCAACTGCTGCGCCGCCGGGAGGAGGCCGACTACCAGGCCGGCGAGGTCATCCGAACGCAGATCTGAGGCGCCCTGCGAAGCCGCGGCGCCAGCCCGCCCGGACCGGACGGTCCACCGAACCGCCGTCGGCTTATCCGACCGGCGGCGATGCGCGTTAACATTCTGCTCACCATGTCACCGCACATTCGCCACGGGGTGGAATCGCCGACTCAGCGATTGAGGGCCCCGCGAAGGAGACCGGTCGCATGGCCATGAGCGTGCTCACCAACAAGTCGGCCTTGTTGGCATTGCAGAATCTGAACGCGACGACCGAAAAACTCGGTGACGCCCAGAACAAGATCAACACGGGCCTGAAGGTGGCCGGCGCCAAGGACAACGCCGCCGTCTACGCGATTGCTCAGGGGCAGAGAGCCGACACCAGCGCCCTCGCCGCCGTGAAGATGAGCTTGGATCGGGCGACTTCGCTCAGCGACGTGGCGCTCACCGCCGGCCAGTCGATCAGCGACATCCTCGTGCAGATGAAGGAAAAGGTGGCCGGCGCCTCCGACCCCTCCGCCACGGTCGACAGCCGCAAGGCCTTCGACGACGAGTTCCAGTCGCTCCTGCGCTCCATCCAGCAGTTCGCCGATTCGGCCGAGTTCGACGGCGCCAACATCCTGAACGGCTCGCAGACCGCCGATCTGCAGTTCCTCGCCAACGTCGATTCGGGCGACTACATCACCCTGACGCCGCAGGATTTCACGATCTCCGGCACGCTGATCAACCTCGACGGCTCGGTGCTCACCGGCAGCACCAACTCCGCCGCCCTGGCCGTGCTCGCAGACCTCGACGACGCCATCGCCAACGTCACCGCCTCGCTCGCCGAACTCGGGGCCGAGGCCAAGCAGATCGAGAAGCACAACACCTTCGTCTCGAAATTGCAGGACGTGCTGGAAGCCGGGATCGGCAACCTGGTCGACGCCGACCTCGCCAAGGAAAGCGCCCGACTACAGGCCCTGCAGGTGCAGCAGCAGCTGGGCGCCCAGGCGCTCTCGATCGCCAACACCGCGCCGCAGATCATCCTCTCGCTGTTCCGCAGCTAAGCTCCGGGGAACATTGATTTTCAAGGATTTCGAGGGATCGCTTAATCCCCCGTAAGGCCTCTGGCGCTAAGCTTGAGTGAGCGCCCTCGCGCCTGGAGTTTCGGGTGATCGGCTTCGACGCCAATCTGTTGCTGAGCTTCTACCAGAGCCGCACCCAGGGCGTGGCTTCTGGAGGTTCGGCCGCGTCCTCGGCGATGTTGGCCAAACGCGCCGCCGCCCCGACCCCGCCCTGGAGCACGCTCTCCACCGCCGCCGACCCGAAGGATTTGGTCAAGTCGGTGCTGGCGGGCCGCGGGTTCGT
>JADZBR010000108.1 GCA_020852035.1 Caulobacteraceae bacterium | reverse complement strand
CCCTTCCCCCCTCCAGGGGGAAGGGAGGCGCGCTCCTCGCCTACGCCCTGGCCGTGCTGGTGCTGGCGCTCGACCAGGCCAGCAAGCACTGGATCCTGTTCGTCTTCGACCTGCCGGCGAAGGGCTCGGTCCCGGTGTTCGGGCCGCTCAACCTGACCATGGTCTGGAACCAGGGCGTCAGCTTCGGCCTGCTGCGCGCCGAGGTCGACCTGGTGCGCTGGGCGCTCACCGTCTTCTCGCTGATCGTTTCGGTGATCCTCGCCGTCTGGGCCTGGCGCACGCGGGCGGCCTTCACACTCACCGCCCTCGGCCTGGTCATCGGCGGCGCCGTCGGCAACGCCATCGACCGCGCCCGCTTCGGCGCGGTGGCCGACTTCATCGACGTCTCGCGGCTCTATTTCCCCTGGGTGTTCAACGTCGCCGACAGCGCGATCACCGTCGGCATCCTCCTGCTGCTGCTCGACGGCCTGCGACCCCGCGGCCCCGCGTGACGGCGTTGGCGCGCGCCATCAAATGGGCTAACCCTGCGCGTCCAATCTAACGAGGGCCGCAGGAAGGCTCTTCGAGGAGAGCTTAAGACGTTGACCAGGTTTCACCGTGCGACCCTCGCCCTGGCGCTGACCGCCGCCGCCGGCGTCGCCCTGTCGGGCTGCGGCTCGACCTCCAAGGCGCTCGGCATGTCCAAGGTGACGCCGGACGAGTTCCGCGTCGTCGCCAAGGCGCCGCTGGTGGTGCCGCCCGACTACGCCCTGCGCCCGCCGGCTCCCGGCGAGCCGCGCCCGCAGGAACTGCAGCCGGAAAGCGCCGCCCGCACCGCCCTCCTGGGCGCCCGCGAGGCCCAGGCCCGCTCCGAGGGCGAGAAGCTGCTGGTCGCCAAGGCCGGCGCCAACCAGGCCGACCCGCTGATCCGCTATGTCGTCGACGACGAGTTCGGCGATGTGGCGCACAAGGAAAAGAGCTTCGCCGACCGGGTGATGTTCTGGCGCAAGGACGGCTCGGAAGCGCCCGCCGCCCAGCCGGCGCCGGGCTCCAACACCCCCGCCCCGGGCGACGCCGCCGCCGAAGCCGAGCGGCTGAAGTCGCTCACCGGCGGCCAGGACGTGGTGATCCAGCGCGAAGGCGGCGGCTCGCGCATCAAGCTGCCGGGGCTCTGAAGCGCCGAAAGAGATCGCAGAATGGGCCGCCCAGCCTCCGGCCGGGCGGCCCTTCGTGCGTGGGCCTGTCCGGTCAGCCCGCGACGGCCGCCGCCTCGCCGCCTTTGGGATCCTCACCGAACTTGTTGGCCCCCACCGTGCCCGGGAGCACGTAGAACACCAGCAGCACCAGCGCCCCGATGATCGGGATGAGGCCGATGAGCAGCCACCAGCCGGAGCGGTCGGTGTCGTGCAGCCGGCGGATGGCCACCGCGATCGAAGGGATCAGGATCGCCAGGCAGAACAACAGCAGCACGATCATGACCGGGCTGGAGTACATGGCCGTTGGATCGCCGCCGGCCCCCATCATGCCGCCGACGATCTGCAGCACGAAGCTGACCACGAATGTGAACAACCAGAACAGCCAGAACTCGGACCGCCGCGCGCGGCCCTGAAAGTCGGCATACTTACGCAACGGCTGGAACATCAGGTTCATGTCGCCCTCCCGAGCGTTTCAACGACGCACGATTAGGCGTCGTTTCGTCACATGAGCAATGAGAAGCGTTCAGGCCGCCGGCCTGGCGTCCGGGTCCGGCTGGCCGGGGTCGAGCACCTTGAAGCCCTGGGCGCGCAGCCGCGCCAGCACCCCGTCCTGCGCCAGCAGCGGGCGCAGCTGCACCACCGCCACCGCGTGGCCGGGGGTTTTCAGCGCCCGGGCGATGGCGGCGGCCTGGACGGCCTTGAGGCGGGCTTTGAACGCCTCGGCGCCCGGCACGGCCGCCAGGCAGCGCTCGAAGCCGCGTTCCTGGGAGAGCGCGGTGCGCACATCGCCCGCCGCCCAGCCCTCGCCGGCGATCCGCACGCGGGCCGCGCCGGCCTCCACCTCGGTGAGCGCGTCGGCCATGCAGGCTTGCCCGCCGGCCGGCGAGATGCGCGCCGCCGAACGGATCAGCGGGCCGGCCGAGTAGCGCTTCATCACCACCTTCACCCCGCGCGCCTCGGCCATCCGGCGGATGGTCTTGGCCGGATCGGCGGCGGTGATCTTCTCCGAATCGCGGAAGTCCGAGACCAGCATCAGGGCGGCCACGAACGGCTTCCAGTGCCGGTAGCGATCCTCGTCCTTGCCGAGCGCGGCGCGGGCGGCCTCGAAGCGTGCGCGCACCGGAGCGGCGAGTTCGGCGCTCATGTTCCGCGTGCGGATGCCGGCCAGGCCCAGCAGCGAGCCGGGGATGTCGGCGAGGCCGACCTTGATCTCGTTGAACGGCAGGACGATCTGGCTGGCGCCGGCCAGCCGGCGTTCCAGCACCACCGTGTTCCAGCCCAGCCCCTTGGGGAAGGCCGAGGGCACGCCCAGCACATAGACCGTGGTGTCGGCGTCCGAGACCCGCCACCAGGCCGGGCCCGGCAAGCGGCCCTGGACCACGAACTCCTCGACCAGGGTCTCGTCGGGATCGAGCGGCGGGGCCTGGGCGGGCGTGGCCGCCGGCAGGGCTGCGGCGACGGCGGCCAGGGCGGCGATCAACAGCTTCTTCATGCCACGCTCCGTTCCCGCCGCGGAATCGCGCTAGACTGCGCGTTCGATCAAAGTCTCGCCATGCCCATCCGCCGCCTCCCGCCCGAGACCGTCAACCGCATCGCCGCCGGCGAGGTGGTCGAGCGCCCGGCCAGCGCGGTCAAGGAGCTGGTCGAGAACGCCCTCGACGCCGGCGCCCGGCGCATCGAGGTGCAGGCCGACGGCGGCGGCCTGACCCGCATCCTGGTGGCCGACGATGGCCACGGTTTGGCGGCGGGCGACCTGGCCCTGGCGGTGGAGCGGCACGCCACCTCCAAGCTTGCGCCCGGCGAGGACGGGTCCTGGGATCTGCTGCGCATCGCCAGCCTCGGCTTCCGCGGCGAGGCCCTGCCCTCGATCGGCTCGGTGGCGCGGCTTTCCATCGCCAGCCGCGCCAAGGGCGAGGCGGACGCCCACGCCATCCAGGTGGACGGCGGCGCGGTGGGGCCGGTCGGCCCGGCGGCCTTCCCCGGCCCGCACGGGGCGCGGGTGGAGGTGCGCGACCTCTTCTACGCCACCCCGGCGCGGCTGAAGTTCATGAAGTCCGAGCGGGCCGAGGCGATGGCCATCGCCGAGGAATTGAAGCGCCAGGCGATGGCCCACGAGGACGTCGCCTTCGACCTCGACCTCGACGGCCGCCGCACCCTGCGCCTGCCGGCTGAACGGCCGGGGCCGGAGGGACGGCTGGCGCGGCTCTCGGCGATCATGGGCCGCGACTTCCACGAGAACGCGCTGGCCATCGACCACGAGCGCGAAGGCGTGCGGCTCTCCGGTTTCGCGGGCCTGCCGACCTTCAACCGCGGCAACGCGGCCCACCAGTACCTGTTCGTCAACGGCCGGCCGGTGCGCGACCGGCTGCTGCAGGGCGCGCTTCGGGCCGCCTACGCCGACTTCCTGGCGCGCGACCGCCATCCGCTGGCGGCGCTCTATGTGGAGCTCGACGCGGCGCTGGTGGACGTCAACGTCCATCCCGCCAAGGCCGAGGTGCGGTTCCGCGACCCGGCGCTGGTGCGCGGCCTGATCGTCGGCGGCCTGCGACATGCCCTGGCCGGGGCCGGGCACCGGGCCTCGACGACCGTCGCGGGCGCGGCGCTGGGCGGCTTCCGCCCGCAGGCCTATGCGCCGCCGCCCTCAGCGCGTGGCTTCTCCGCCTGGAGCGCCGGCGGCTGGACGCCGACCCTGGCGGGCCTGGAGGAACGCAGCGCCCGCGTCGAGCCGGACTTCGGCGGGCCGGCGGGCGCCCCGCACGCGCCCGCGCCGCCGGCTCCGAGCGCCGAGGTGATCGACCCCCTCGACTATCCGCTCGGCGCCGCCCGCGCCCAGGTGCACGAGACCTACATCGTCGCCCAGACCCGCGACGGCATGGTGGTGGTCGACCAGCACGCCGCCCACGAGCGCCTGGTCTACGAGCGCATGAAGGCGCAGATGGCCGAGGGCGGCGTCGCCCGCCAGGCGCTGCTGCTGCCCGAGGTGGTGGAGCTCGACCCCGCCGAGGCCGACCGGGTGGTCGCCCGCGCCGGCGAGCTGGCCGAACTCGGCCTGGTGCTGGAAAGCTTCGGCCCCGGCGCGGTGCTGGTGCGCGAGGTTCCGGCCCTGCTGGGCGAGACCGACGCGGCCGGGCTGGTGCGCGACATCGCCGACGACCTGGCCGAGAACGGCGCGGCCCTGGCTCTGAAGGAGCGGCTGGAGGCGGTCTGCTCGACGATGGCGTGCCACGGCTCGGTGCGCGCCGGCCGGCGGCTCTCGGCAGCGGAGATGAACGCCCTCTTGCGCCAGATGGAGGCCACGCCCCATTCCGGCCAATGCAACCACGGCCGCCCGACCTATGTCGAACTGAAGCTGGCCGATATCGAGAAGCTGTTCGGGCGCCGCTAGAGCCGCGTCAGGCTAGCGCCTTGTCCGCCGCCTTTAGCGCCGCTTCCGTCGAGACCGCATGGCCCTGCGCCGCCAGCGCCCCACAGAGCGCGGTCAGGCACAGGCGCACGTGCCAGGG
>JADZBR010000107.1 GCA_020852035.1 Caulobacteraceae bacterium | reverse complement strand
CGTCCCCTCCGCGCGCGCCATCGCCTCCAGCACCGCCCAGAATTCCGGCTCCAGCGCCACCGAAGTGGCGTGGCCGGCGAGCGAGACGGAGCGCTTTTCGAGCCTGGGCATGGCCGCCTTCATGCCGTGCGGCGCCCGCCCGCGCCAGTAGCACGCGACGGCGTCATGGGAGGGTGTTAGCTCGCCAGCGTCTTCGCTCTCCAGTCGCCATGACCGATTCGCCCGCCCGCCCTGCTCCGCCCTATGGCGCGATCGCCCAGATCGCGGTGTGCAGCGTGATCTGGGGGACGACCTGGTATGCGATCACCCTGCAGTTCGGGACGGTCGACCCGCTGGTCTCGGTGACCTATCGCTTCGCTCTGGCGGCCGCGGCCCTGTTCGCCTGGTGCGTCCTGCGCCGCCTGCCGATCCGCCTCACGCGCGCCCAGCATCTCGCCGTCGCCCTGCAGGGCCTGCTGGTCTTCGCCGTCCAGTATCCGCTGGTCTATGTCGCCGAGGAAACCGTGCCCTCGGCGGTGGTGGCGGTGATGTTCGCAGCGCTCGCCTTCGTGAACCTGGCGCTGTTTCGCCTGCTGTTCGGCCAAAGCGCCCAGCGCGCCGCCTGGGCCGGCGCCTTGCTGGGGGTGATCGGCGTGGCGGCGCTGTTCGTGGGCGAGCTGCGCCGCACGTCCTTCGACGCCGCCGCCCTCGGCGGCCTGGCCACGGCGGCGGCGGCCGTGGTGGTCTCGGCCGGCGGCAACCTCGCCGCCTTCAAGGCCCAGGAGAAGGGCGCGCCGGTGGTCGCCTCCACCGCCTGGGCAATGGCCTACGGCGCGGCGGCGGTGGCGATCTTCGCGACCGCGAGCGGCGTCGAGTGGCGCTTCGAGGCGACCGCGCGCTACGTCGTGTCGCTGCTCTACCTGTCGCTGTTCGGCTCGACCCTGGCGTTCGGCCTCTACTTCGCCCTGGCGCGCGCGCGGGGCTATGCCCTGGCCTCCTACATCTCGGCGCTCACCCCGCCGGTGGCGATGGCGGTTTCGGTGCTGCTGGAGGGCGCCCGGTTCGGTCTGGAAGCCTATCTGGGCCTGGCTCTGGTGCTGGCCGGCCAGGGCCTGATGATCCGCGCCGCCAGGAGCCGGCCGGCGGCCTAGGAAATCGTCGCTTGCCAAAAAGTGACGCCTGCGTCATCTTTATCGTCGGCAAGCCCGGAGCCTCCCATGACCCTCGCCGTCGATGCGCCCTACGCCCCGCAAAAGGTGATCAAGCCCGGCCTGCAGTGGGGCGCGGCCCTGAAGGCCCTGCGCCGCCTGCTGAAGGACAAGGAAGACACCGTCCAGGTGTTCGAGATCATGCGGGCGCTCAACGGCAAGTCGACCGCGCGCGGCTACGAACGCCTGCTCACCACCGGCCAGGGCGGTCGCATCGCCTATGAACGGGTCGAGTTCGCCGAGAAGCTGATGGACCGCGAATGGCTGGCGAGCTTCGCCCCCGGCACCGTCGGCCACGCCTACGCCGAGTTCACCGCCCGCGAGAACCTCTCGGCCGACGGCCTGGCGGAGGTCTCCAAGGTCGGCGTCAGCCAGATCGACATCAAGCACCCGCACGCCTGGTTCGGCCGCCGCACCCGCGACGTCCACGACCTGTGGCACATCCTCTCCGGCTACAGCCGCGACGGCCTGGGCGAAGCCTGCCTAGTGGCCTTCTCCTACGCCCAGACCGGCGGTCTCGGCTGGGCGCTGATCGCCGTCGGCGCGGCCTCGCGCAGCCGCAAGGACGGCGGCCCCTACCCCTACACGCGGGCCATCTGGCAGGGCTACAAGCGCGGCAAGGCCGCCGCCTGGCTGCTCGGCGAAGACTACGACAAGCTGATGGCCGAGCCGCTGGAGACCGCCCGCCGCCGGCTGAACATCACCCCGGCCACCATCTACGACTCCATCCCGGTCGAGGCGCGCGACGCCCTGCCGGCCACCTGACCGCAAATCCTCCCCCATTTCGCTGCGCTGCATGGGGGAGGATTCGGATGAATTAAACGCTTGTTTGACGCAAGGGACGCCGCCTAAGCTTCACCCTGCCGCCGGGCCGTTCCGGCGGCCGCGTTCTCAGGGCGGGGTGAAAGTCCCCACCGGCGGTGATGGCGATCCTCGGGTCGCATGAGCCCGCGGGCGCCCGGCTCTAAGCCGGGGACAGCAGATCCGGTGCGATCCCGGGGCCGACGGTTAGAGTCCGGTTATGAGAACCGCTTCGGAACGTGCGCTCGCGCACGCGCCAAGGCGTCTCCCTGAGTCGTGGTTTCAAACCCCTCAGGGATCGCAGACCATGACCCAAACCTCCTACGAACTTCGCACCGCCAGCGGCGCCTATCGCGGCGGCCGCATCGCCTTCATCAAGGCCGGCTGGCATTCCAACGTCGTCGACCGCGCGCTGGAAGGCTTTTCCGCCGGCATGACCCGCCTGGGCCATCCGGAGGGCATGATCGACGTCTTCGACGTGCCCGGCGCCTTTGAGATTCCCTTGCAGGCCCAGACCCTGGCGCGCACCTCGCGCTATGCGGCGGTGGTCGGCGCGGCGCTGATCGTCGACGGCGGCATCTACCGCCACGACTTCGTCGCCGAGACGGTGGTCACCGCGCTGATGCAGGTGCAACTCGCCACCGAGGTGCCGATGATCTCGATGCTGCTGACGCCGCATCACTTCCACGAGCACGAAGCGCATCGCCTGTTCTTCGAGGCCCATTTCGTGGCCAAGGGCGAGGAGGCGGCCAGGGCCTGTTTCCAGACTATTTCCAATCTTGGACAGCTCAACGCCGCGGCCTGACGCTCAAAAGCCCCTCCCCCTTGCGGGGAGGGGTTGGGGTGGGAGTGCAGGCCTGTGACTCTCCTGCGAAGGCGCACCTGCGCCAGACTCGGAAAATCCTGCGCTAACACCCCCACCCCCGGCCCCTCCCCGCAAGGGGGAGGGCAGCGGTCAGTGCGAATATCCGCCCGGATTGCGCGGAGCCACGCACATCGGCTTGCCCTCGAAGAGGTCGCCGAACAGGTCGCCGTCCTGCGCCGCCGTGGCGCGGGCGTTCTCGAACGCGCGGCTTTCGGCCGGCGCCCGCTCGCCCGGCCCGCAGACCGGGGCGCGCACCGTGCGTCCCTGGTGGCAGATGCAGATGTCCTCGCGCTGGTCCAGGCGGCTGGCCGGCACACGGCAGACCGCCGGCAGGGTTCCCCCGCCGACATCGATGCAGATGGTGGTCTCGGTCGGCGGGTTGGCCGACATGTCGTGGGCCGACGAAGGCCCGGCGAACGCGAGCATCGCCGCGCCGGTCAGTGCTAAAGCCATGAAGCGCATGGCGTTTCCTCCTTCACGTCCCGCCTAGAACGATAACACGTTTCGCGCACCCGCGTTGCGCGCCGAGGTTAACCCTCTTTCCTCGCACGCCCTTAACGCGACCCGCCTAGGTTGCGATGGAGGGGGACAATTCCATGAGCGCGATCGCCACCGCCCACTACGGCATGATGGCCGCCATGCGCCGCTTCGAGGCTTCCGCCCAGGCGACGGCGCGGGGCGGCGACTACGTCCGCGAGGCGGTCGAGCAGATCAGCGCCAAACAGGCGTTCAAAGCCTCCGCCGCCGTCCTGCGCACCGCCGACGAGATGCTCGGCATGGTGCTGGACCTGAAGTCCTGATCCTTCTCCCCTTGCGGGAGAAGGTGGCCGGCACAGCCGGTCGGATGAGGGGTCTCTCAGACCCTCGATCCGCGCCTGTCCGGTCCGCTTTCCCGGCGGACGCGGTCTTCAACCTCTCATCCGGCGCTTCGCGCCACCTTCTCCCGCAGGGGGGAGAAGGACCCTACTTCGCGAACTTGCCGCCGAAGAAGTCCCCCTCGTTCCAGCGCGGGCGGTCCTTGCCGTCGGCCAGCTCGCGCGCGATGCGGTAGTTGATCTTGGCGAACTTGGCGCCGGCGGCGAAGTCGATCCCCTGGTCCAGGTCGTCGCTCGGCATGTGGTAGCGCTGGGACAGGAACTCGGTGAACTTGGCCTCCCCGCCGTTGGCGAAGCCGGTCATCAGGAACACCGAGGGCACGCCCGCCTCCACGAACCGGTAGTGGTCCGAGCGGGTGAACAGCCCCTCGTCCGGCAGCGGATCGGGCGACAGCTTCACCCCCATGCTTTCCGCCGCGCGGCGCACCGCCGGCCCGATGGTCGAGCGCTCGGCGCCGAACGCCACCACGTCGGTGAAGTCATAGAGCAGGATCGGCATGTCCAGGTTGACGTCGGCGACCAGCGCCGACTTCGGCACGGTCGGGTTCTGGGCGAAATATTCGGATCCGATCAGCCCCTGTTCCTCGGCGGTGACGGCGACGATCAGGATCGAGCGCTTCGGCGGATCGCCGCTGTCGCGAAAGCCGCGCGCCACTTCCAGCAGGGTGGCGATCCCCCCCGCATTGTCGAGCGCGCCGTTGTTGATGCCGTCGCCGTTCACCGGCTCGGAGGTCCCGATGTGGTCGAGGTGCGCCGAGAGCACGATGTATTCCCCCTTCAGCGCCGGGTCCGATCCCTCGATCACGCCGACCACATTGTGGCTGGTCACTTCGCGGATCTCGTTGGTCAGGCTGACCTTGGCCTGGAGCGGCAGCTCGAAGCGCGGTGTCACGCCCTGCGGCGTCTCGGCGGCGGCCATCACCTCGGCCAGCCTGGCCGGATCGTAGGCGAAGAGCTTGGCCGTCCCGGCCTGGCTGATCACCCCCAGCGAACGCGCCGGCGCGCCGACATAGGACGGCGTCCCGTCCTTCTGCGACCAGGTCATCGAGGTGTCGCGCCAATGGGCGTTGCCCTTGGCGAACGGTCGGGTCTTCTCGGCGGTCGGCGTCATCAGCGTCAGGACGCCGACCGCCCCGCGCCGTGCCGCCTCGATGCGCTTCTGGCGTCCGGCGTAGTAGGCCCGCTCCTCGCTCTGCAAGCCCTTCGGCGCGCCGGTGAGGAGGACGACGATCTTGCCCTTCACGTCGAGGCCCGCGTAGTCGTCGCGGCCCTTCTCGGGCGCCACCATGCCGTAGCCGGCGAACACCATTGGGGCGGTGATCTCGACCTTGCGTCCCTGCGGGTCCGCCCCTGGCCGATAATCGACGCCGAACTTCAGCGCCGCCGGCCGCCCCTTGCCGAGGAAGGAGATCGCGCCCTGCTCGGCCGGCCGGTAGCTGACCATCGGGACCGTCTGCAGATAGGTCCCGTTCTCGCCGGCCGGCTTGACGCCCAGCAAGGCGAACTGGGCGGCCACATAGTTGGCGGCGATGTCGTAGCCGGGCGTGCCGGACATGCGCCCCTGCATCAGGTCGTCGGCCAGGAAGGCCATGTGGGCCCGCATGTTGTCGGCCGAAGGCTCGAACTCGTCCGCCGCAACGGCCGACGTCGCCAGGACGGCGGCCATCGCCGCGCCCAGCGCCAGGGAAAACTTCATAGATGCTCCAGAGAAAAGCGTACCAGCCCGCCCCCGCCATACCGCGCCGGCGCGCGGCTGTCGCCTTACCGGAAGTTCATCCGCCCAGCGCCGCATAGGCGGTCTTCTGGAACACCGGCAGGGCCGCGCGCCCGCCCATCCGCTGGCCGGTGGCCACCGCCGCGGAGTCCGGGCCCAGCGGCATGTAGTTCTGGATCAGGTAGATCAGGATCATCCCGGTCTCGGGATCGGCCTGCCACCAGGTGCCGAACGCCCCCGGCCAGCCGAAGGCGCCGACGTTGCCCGCGCCCATCCAGGCGTGCTTTTCCGGATCGACCACCACCGACAGCCCGAGCCCGAACCCCTGCCCCATCCAGAACGGGATGCCGAGGAAGGGGATCTGCCGCTGCTCGTCGGTCAGGCGGTTGGTCCGCAGGTCGCGCACCGTTTCGGCCTTCAGCAGCCGCACGCCGTCGAGCTCGCCGTCGTTCAGCAGCATGCGGGCGAACTTCAGATAGTCGTCGGCCGTCGAGATCAGCCCGCCGCCGCCGGCCTCGTAGGCCGGGCTCTCGTCGTAGTCAGGGAACGGCACGGCCTTCAGACCGCCTTCGGCTGGCGCCTGGTAGACCCTGGCGGCGCGGTGGCGCTTGTCCTTCGGCACGTTGAAGGCGGTGTCGACCATGCCCAGCCTGTCGAAGATGCGCCGCTTCAGCACCTTGCCCAGCGGCTCGCCCTCGATCCGCGCCACCAGGAAGCCCAGCACCTCGGTGGCGTGGCTGTAGTGGAACCGCTCGCCCGGCGGATAGGAGAGCGGCAGGCTGGCGAGCTTGGCCAGCCAGGCGTCCGGCCCGTTCGGATTGTCCAGCGGCGGGCCCAGCACGCTCTCGTGCGCCTCGCCGATCGGCCCGGTCGAGGTGAAGGCGTAGGCCAGGCCGGCCCGGTGGGTCATCACGTCCTCGACGGTGATCTCGCGGGTGTTGGGGACGGTATCCTCGACCGGCCCCTGGGCGTCCTTCAGCACCTTGAGGTTCTGGAACTCCGGCAGGTATTTGGAGATCGGGTCGGCGAGCGAGAGCTTGCCCTCCTCCACCAGCTGCATGGCCGCCACCGTGGTGATCGGCTTGGTCATCGAGGCGATGCGGAACATCGTGTCGCGCGCCATCGGCCGCCCGGCCTCGATGTCGGCCATGCCGATGGTGTTCAGCTGGGCGATCTCGCCGTCCTTCCAGATCAGGGTGACGAAGCCCGAAAGGTCGCCCGCGTCCACCACCGCCTGCAGCGCCGGCGGGATCGTCGCCAGTGTCGCTTCCGAAAAGCCCTTGGCGCTGATGGCCTGATCGCCGTCCATGATGTTCTCCCTGATCGTTGATCACCATACCGCCGGTTCGGCGCGGCGGCGTCAAGATTGACGACACGGCGCCCAGGGCGCAGGCTCAGCCCGCTCGCAATCCCCGGAGGCCGACATGAAGGCACATCGCTCGCCGCTCACGATCGCCGCCTCCCGCGGAGCGAGCTTCTAGCCCGGTTCCTTCTCCCCTTGCGGGAGAAGGTGGCGCGAAGCGCCGGATGAGGGGTCTCTCAAACCTCGCCGTCCGCGCCCTGCCCTAACCGCTTTCCGAAGCGGCGATCGTCTTCGACCCCTCATCCGTCGCCTGACGGCGACACCTTCTCCCGCAAGGGGAGAAGGGAGACCTCGAACGACGAGACATCATGCCTACGCACGTAAACCCGTACGGCCGCCTGGCCACGGAGATCTATGACTTCGACAAGCCCGTCGGCGCCCTGCCCGACGTGGCCTTCTACACCGAGCGCCTGAAGGCCATCGACGGCCCGATCCTGGAGCCCGCCTGTGGCACGGGCCGCATCCTCATCCCGCTTCTCGAGGCGGGCCATGAGATGTGGGGTTTCGAGCCCTCGCCGGACATGCTGGCCGTCTGCCGCCGCCACTGCGCCGAGCGGGGCTTCGACCCGCCACTGGCGAGCTTCCGCTTCCAGGACTTCGCCTACGATCAGACGTTCGCCGCCGTCATCGTGCCGGTCTCGACCTTCAGCTTCGTCGCCGACTTCGGCGAGGCGATGGAGACGCTCCGCCGCTTCCACGCGCACCTGGAACCCGGCGGCCTCTTGATGCTCGACCTGCAGCCGCCCCGGCGGATGTGGGCCCGGCACGGGGCGATCCGCACCTGGGCGATGCCGAACGGCGACCTCCTGCGGATGGACTCCCGCCACGTCGCCACCGACGAGGTCGAGCAGACCGTAGTCAACCACATGACCTACGAGCGCTGGCGGGACGGCAGGCTGATCGAGTCCGAACTGGAGATCATGACCGGCCGCGTCTGGGGCCGCCATGAGTTCGAATTGGCCCTGCGCGCCGCCGGCTTTTCCGAGGTGCAGGTCCACGGCGACTACCGCCGCCGGCCAGCCCGCCACGGCGACAGCGGCCTGACTTTCGAGGCGATCGCCTGATCGCTTTCGATCCGCTCATTCCCGCGAAAGCGGGAACCCAAGCTTTTTGTCTTCTGCGGAAGCGCCGTGTCTTCGATAAAATACCTGGGTCCCCGCTTTCGCGGGGATGAGCGGAGGTTGGCGCGCGCAACGCCACGGCGCCGTAACGTCAACGTGTCCCAGCGGCACGATTGAAAGCCCATGCTGCAGTGCGTATATGCGCCGTCCCCTTTTGAGGCGGGAGATGTCGGGGGCCCCGCCCGTGAGCGAGTTCAGAACGCCCATGCTCGTGACCATGATGCGCGCCAAGCTGCACCGGGCCACCGTCACCCAGGCCGATCTCGACTACGAGGGCTCCATCGCCATCGACCGGGACCTGCTGGACGCCTCCACCATCCTGCCGCACGAGCAGGTGGACGTGCTCAACATCACCACCGGCGCCAGGTTCACCACCTACGCCATCGAGGCCCCCCGCGGCTCGCGCGTGATCGGCGTCAACGGCGCCGCCGCGCGCCTGGTGCAGAAGGGCGACAAGGTGATCATCGTCACCTACGGCCAGCTGCCGGCCGAGGAAGCGCGCAACTACAGCCCCGCAGTCGTCCTGCTCGACGACGACAACGAGGTGAAGAAGGCCGCGTGAGGCGCGGCCTCGCCCTCCCTGCCCTGCTGGCGCTGACGCTCGCCGCCTGCGCGCCCCGCCCTCCTGAAGGCTTCGACGCCGACGCCGTCGACAGCGCCATCGAGCGCGCCATCGGCGGCCCCGGCACCTGCGTGCTCCTGGCCCGCAAGGGCGAGACCCGCGCCTTCCATCGCTACGGCTCCAACGTCACCTGCGGGCGCACCCTGCCCAGTTGCGTCGGCGCGGAAACCGGCAAGGTCGCCGACCTGCTCGACGCCGCCGCCGCCGGCGGACCCGTGGTGCACCGCTCCTGCCCCACCGCGCCGGACAATTCGCGCAGCGTCGGCTGGGCGAGCGGCGCCGCGCCCGGCAAGCCGAACGTCGTCTACGCCGCCTACATGGAAGGCGACCGCGCGCTGCCGGGCATGGTCATGTCCGACCGGCTGCGCGCGGCGCTGGAACGGGCGGGACTCTAAGACCTCCCTTCCCCCCTCCAGGGGGAAGGGAGTCACCGCCCCAGTTCGTACATCCCGCTGATGTCGATCCGCACGCGCAGCTCGCCCGGAGAGACCGGAGAGCTGGCCGCGTCGGCCATCATCGCCTCGTTCTTGAAGCGCATCACCGGCATCGGCGGCGTCGGCGCATAGCCGCCGCCCTCGCTGAGCGTGACCAGCCGCTGCACCCGGTGCCCGGTCGCCTGGGCGTAGAGCGCCGCCTTGTCGGAGAGCGCCTTCACCGCCTTGCGCCGCGCCTCGTTCTCCGCCTCGGTGGCGTCGGTCAGGCCGAAGCTGATGCCGTGCACCTGGTTGGCGCCGGCATTGACGCTCGCATCCACCGCCGCGCCGAGCTTCTTCAGGTCGCGCACGGTGATCGTCACCTGGTTCGAGGCCTGGTAGCCGGTCAGCTTCGGCTGCTCGTTCTGCACGTAGACATATTGCGGGTTGAGGTTGAGGTTCGAGGTCTGGATATCGCGCTCGGCGATCCCGGCCTTCTTCAGCGTGGCGACCACCTCGGTCATCTTCTGCGCATTGGCCTGCATGGCCGCCGCCGCCGTGGGGGCTTCGGTCAGAACGCCAAGCGTGATGATCGCCATGTCGGGCGCGACCTTCACCTCCCCGAACGCCGAGAGGTTCAGCGTGGTGGCCTGGAACATGGCGTCGGCGGCGGGCTCGGCTTGCGCCATCGCGGGGACGGCGGCGGCCATCGCGCCGCCGGCGAGCACGGCGGCCAGGGCGGCGGTGCGCATCAGGGTCTTCATTCCTTCATCTCCTTGGACGCCCCGGTGAGCGGCGCGCCTTTCCGCGTGCAGCTACCAACCGCCAGATGAACCGCGGCTTTAAGGCGCGTGCAGCCCATGATAACCCGCCGCTCGCGCGCTGCAGGGGCCTGTAGCTCAATGGTTAGAGCCGACCGCTCATAACGGTCTGGTTGCAGGTTCGAGTCCTGCCAGGCCCACCAGCTTCATTGCAGCAACCCTCGGACGTGCATGCGACCTAAAGGTGTGGGCTGTCCCTTCCACCAACTTAATTTCACTTCCCTCCCCGCTTGCCGCTTTGTCGTTGCGTTGCGCATTTTCCGCTACGGAGAGAATGCCTGCGAGATCGCCGTGCAAGTCGATCTGCAGCGAGGTGTGGGCAGCGTTCGGCGTGAGCACGATGCGATCGATCAGCGAACGCAAGAGCTCCTGCGCCTCATTTCGCTGATCTCCGCTGTCCAATGCGCCAACCAGATTGGTCACGCTTTTTGCGTAGTGGTGCGCCATCTGCGGGTGGAGAAGCACGGGCGCTTCAGCGGCATTGGCTAGCTCGGCTTCGATCTGGGTGCGCTTGGCGACGATGCGGTGCATGTCGTCCTTCACTTCTTCTCCAGGAACGCCAGCCTTGATGGCGTCGATCAGACGGCGCTTATCGGCCTCCAGATGCTCAAGCTCAGCCTGGAGCTGATGGATGCGGGCGTTTCGGCCCATGCGGAGGGCGTTCACCTGATGGGTGTACTCTTCGCAGAACACCTTCAGGGCCTCGGGATTCAAGAGGTGAAAGCGCAGGGCGTCTAGCACGGAAGCCTCCAGCTGCGCCTTTTTGACGACCAGTCGGTTTTCACATTTCCCCGAGTTCTTGGCGGCCACGCAGGAATAATTTCTGGCGTCGGTCTTCGAGAACGAGCCACCGCAGCAGCCGCATTTCAACAGGCCCGATAGCAGGTAGCGAGGGCGCTGCGAGGTCCAAAATTTATGGGCTTGGGTGGATAGCTGTTCTTGCTTCGCCTTGACCGCTTGCCAAAGCTCGTCGGGCAGGATGCGCATCTCCGGCACTTCCTTGAACACCCACTCGGACTCGGGATTGAGGCGGCGGTGTACCTTTCCAGTCTCGGGGTTTCGGCTTTCGGTCACCCGGTTCCAGACAATCTGGCCGATGTAGATAGCGTTGTTCAGGATGCCGTACCCTGCGATGCGACGCCCGTTGATGGTGCTGGCGTTCCAGCCGCGCCCGGCGGGCGAACGGACCCCCTCCCGGTTCAGCTCTGCCGCAATCGCCTTGGGCGACTTTCCGTTGGCGTAATCAGTGAAGATGCGCCGGACGATAGCCGCCTGCTCTTCGTTGATCGTGCGCTCGCCCCGGATAGGTTCGCCCTTGGCGTCGAACGCTTTGACCAGGTCATATCCGTAGGCTTTGCCAGCAGGAATCTTTCCCGCTTCGACCCGACCGCGTTGACCCCGCCGAACCTTTTTGGCGAGGTCGACGAGGAACAGCTCGTTCATGATGCCTTTCAGCCCGACATCGACCAGCCCGACATCCCCTTCCGCGAGCGTCACGAGCTGAATTCGCTTGAACCGTAGCCGCTTGTAAATTGCCGCCATGTCGGCCTGGTCTCGCGACAGACGGTCCAGAGCCTCAGTCAGGACGATCTCAAACCGTCCTTCGATGGCGTCCTGCATCAAGACCCGGAGACCCGGCCGCATAACCATCGTCTGGCCGGAAATCGCCTGGTCGGTGTAGCACTCAACCACAGTCCACCCACGGCGCTCCGCGACCTCGCGGCAAACTCGGATTTGATCCTCAATCGAGTGTTCGCTTTGAAGGTCGCTGCTGTATCGCGCGTAGATGGCTACTGTCGTCATGTCAGGTCTCCGTTTCGTCTCTCCGATGGGGTTGAACGCCGCTTTCAAGAAGCAGCTGATAGTCATGTTTCGCGGCGGCTCTCGCCAGCAGCCTGACAATCTGTGCCAGGCGCGGATCAAGGCCAATTCCGCAATGATTGTCGCTCATCTCGCGGACTCTCGTCAAAAGAAATCACCTCCTCTCTCGAAGTTTTCTTTAAATTGAATCAATGAGTTAGGTCGGAATCGTCGCTTATGAATTCGACTGCCTCGACCCTTGGCGCAGGCGTCCAACTACCTCTGGCTCGCCGTCCACACGGGGGGATACGGAGCAAAAGAAAAGCCCCGCTAAGCGGGGCTCGATAGGGTCTGCGGCAAAAGCATTCCGCCCAGTCAGGTGGGACTGGCAGCCCGGTAAAATCGCGGGCGCAGAAACTAGGAATTCTGTCCTAGTATGGCCGTATCTCAGGACGAATGTCCAGAAAATTCTCCCATATTTTCATAATGATACGTTATGTCCGATGCTTCCGTTGGTCCGGACCGCGCAGAGCCGAGCGGGCCTAGGGCCTGCGCGGTGCGTCGAGCGGCTTGTCCGGTAGCGCTTCATAGGTCGCAAGCACCCAGCGAAGCGAACGCTCGGAGGCGTTTCGTGTAGCGCCGCAAACCCACGCGCCGATCATCTCGGCGGAGAGGCTTGGCGGCCGCTCGGATGCTCCCGCGAGCAACGCGCGGGGAGCGACGCCCGTTCGACCGCGCTCTTCCCGAATGCGTTGTCGTTCTTCCGGCGTGACAGGGCGATAATCTTCTCTGCCGATCAATGCAGGAGGCCTTGGAGCATCGTTCGGATGCGGAGCGATTTCGGGCGGAGCAATTGGCGCCATGGCTTTCAATGCCAGCATAAGTCCGCGCCATTTGGCGCGCTCTATCGTCTTCGGTTTCCCGGCCATCCAGGCCTGAAGGCGCTGCTTTCCGAACGCAAACTGAGCTTCGCTCAAACGGAGGGAAACCCGCGAGGGGCTGGACCCCAGGCGCCGGACCTCGCGCCGCAGCTCGCCCTGCATCTCGGCAGTCAGCGGGATTGAGTCCGCTCCCCGCGCTCTGCAAGAGCCCAGCATGGCGTAGCGGCCCTCTCCATCCGGGCTCAGCACAAAGTCCGGCTGTGCGCGATAGAGAGCCATCACGAATTGAAGCTGTTCTGGATTGGCCGTTACGCGATGGCCGGCCAGCCAGCCGTTGACGACACGCGCGGTCAGACCCTCCGGCAGCCAGTCGCACATCGAGAGAATCTGTTTGGCGTTCAGTCGTGTCCGGCGGCGTTCACTGGCGAGAGCGCCGCGCTGGGCTTTGGTCAGGCGGACTTCCCGCCCGACCGGAGGCGGCGCGGCTCGAGTGAGAGTCGGGTAAGAGCCGGCCGACCGCGACAGCTCGATCCGCCTCCCGAGCGGCGAGCGTCGCTTGCGTTCTCTTCCGCTCGGCGCCCTTTCCGTCATGCGCCTCCTAAACCAGCGCCAGCTGGACGCGCCGGCCGACGACCTCGGCTGCGCGTTGCAGGGTCTCCAGCGTCACGTTGCCGTCGTTGGGATCGAGAACGCGGTCTACCTGCGTCCGGCTTGTGTGCATGAGTTCGGCCAGCTTGCGCTTGCTCAGATTGCGTTCCTTCATGGCCTCGCCGAGCTGCCAGGCGATCACTTCCTTGATCGCCTTCGCCTGGAATTCATTGAGGACGCCTTCCTCTTCGAGGAAGCTGTCGAGGCTCGATCCGCGGTGCTTGTTCTCAGCCATTTTCGATCTCCTTCATTCGTTTGCGGGCGAGCTTCAGATCCTCGTCCGGCGTTTTTTGCGTCTTCTTGATGATCCCGTGCAGCGCATACAGCTCCCCGTCATGGAAGCAGATCAGCACGCGCGAGATCGTCTTGCTCGGCAGTGGGGTGCGGACCTCCCACAACCCGTCGCCGAGCGAGCGGCACAGCGGCATTCCGACCGGCCAGCGGTACTGGACCCGCTGAAGGTCAAGCCCGACTTCTCTGCGGTCCGCTTCCGGGAGGTCCCCGAGCCAATCCCGGACCGGTTCGTTGCCGCCTGCCGTCCGGTAAAATCTCAAATCGATCTTGGGCGGGGTCGGCTCGAGCATCGGGCATCTTATAATGTACCATTGCACCACATAAGGTGCCGGTCTGTCAAGAAAATTGGGGGTTGGCCGCGCCAGAGACAATCGGGGGGGATCGAGCGGGCGCGGCCGCATCCAGCTTAACAGCCAAGTGAGGCGCCCAACAATAAAGTATAGCGAGTTGTATTCAATTTTATTCAAATTCGAACTATTGACATAATATTAAACAACAACTGCTAATCTCCCTTCCATGGACTTTGAAGTTACAGACCAGGAAGGCGATAAAACCTCGGACAACAAGGGCGAATTCAAGCCTTGTGTCGATGAGCAGCTGCGCATTCTCGGCAACAGGATGCAGGCTCAGGACGCCGTTGAAGGCGCGGCCGAAGACGCCGAGGGCAAGGATGAAACCGATCTCTCGGGATCGCTCGATCACACGACGATGGCATTGATCGCCAGCGGCGCCATGTCGTCGGGCATGTACAGCTCGCTTCAGGCGCTCGTGCATCGCGCTCAGGAGCGCAACGAGCGGCAGGAGAAGCAGCAGGTTCAGATCAACCTCATCGAGGACCGCGAAGAGAAAAAGCGCAAGGCGGAGGAAGAGGCCGAAGAGGAATTCGAAGGCTCGGTCGATCGTGTGAAGGCCGAAGAGAAGCGGGAACGCGAACGCGAGGCCTGGTCGAAATCGACCCATCGCTTCGGCACTGTCGAGATGACCGGTGAGGAATGGGGTCGGTTGGCCGACAAGCTGAAGTCCGACACTGCCCTGCGCAACTGGCTCCTGGCGAAGATGAAGAAGGACGGCATGACCGACGCTCAGGCGCTCACCATGCTCGATAAGGTCGCCCTGGCAACGAAAATGCAGTCGATGCCAAAGAGCGATTGGACG
>JADZBR010000106.1 GCA_020852035.1 Caulobacteraceae bacterium | reverse complement strand
CGCTGGCGGCGACCACCAGCACGGCCGGGCGGTTCTTCAGCGCCAGGGCGGCCCAGTCGAACATCGGGAAGGTGAGATAGGCGAACCACTCGGCCGAGATCTACCAGGAGGGATGGTTCCAGCCGGCCTCGGGCGCCAGGCCCCAGGCGTGCACCAGGAAGAGGTTGGCCGGCAGGCTTTCCCAGGAGAGGATGTTCTTGTCCACCTGGAAGCCGGCGGTCCCGGCCGCCAGCGCCACCGCGCCGAGGCCGACCAGGGTCGCCAGGTGCAGCGGATAGATGCGCGCCAGCCGCGCCCAGAGGAACGAGCCGTATTTGAACGAACCGTCCTCCACCTGCGTCCGGTAGACGTGGCAGAGGATGAAGCCGGACAGCACGAAGAACAGCTCGACGCCGAGGTAGCCCTTCTGCACGAACATCGGCGTCGCGCCGACATCGAGCTTGGGCCAGTAGTGGAACAGCACCACCCAGAGCGCCGCCAGGAAGCGGAGCGAGGTCAGCGGGCGGATGTGCGCGGCGTCGGTCATTTGCAAGCGTCCCGATTCGGCGCCTTCTCCGGCGCCCCGATGGAGCGACTGCAACTCGCGCGCCAGGGGAACCGGCAGGGTTGAGAAAGTCCGGCGATCAGGGAGCGCAGGGCGCGGCGCAAGATCCTCCCCCATTCCACCACGGGACGGCGAGGCGATGATCGGGTTGCGGTCGACGAACTTCGCAGTTCTCGTCCAATTTTCACCTGGGCGGCTAGGCGCGGGCGCGTGTCACGCTACATAGGCTGAGCCGTTCCACCACCAGAGGGCCCTGATGGACAGCCTCACCGCCTTGCTCGCCGACCCCGCCGCCTGGGCGGCCCTGGTCACCCTGGTGGTGATGGAGGTGGTGCTGGGGATCGACAACCTCATCTTCATCTCGATCCTCTCCAACAAGCTGCCCGAGCACCAGCGCCAGCGGGCGCGGCGCCTGGGCATCGGCCTGGCGCTGATCATGCGCCTGATCCTGCTCTCGACCATCGCCTGGATCGTCGGCCTGACCGCGCCGGTGTTCGACCTGGGCCTCACCGGCCCGCTGAACGCCGACGGCCACGCGGCCTTCGAGACCCAGTTCTCCTGGCGCGACCTGATCCTGATCGCCGGGGGCCTGTTCCTGGTCTGGAAGGCGACCAAGGAGATCCACCATGCGATGGACCCGACGCCGACCCACGACCTCCTGGACAAGAAGCAGGCGGTGGCGATGAACTTCGGGGCGGCGATCTTCCAGATCCTGCTGCTCGACCTGGTGTTCTCGATCGACTCCATCCTCACCGCCGTCGGCATGACCGAGCACCTGCCGATCATGGTGATCGCGGTGATCACCGCCGTGCTGGTGATGCTCGTGGCCGCCGATCCCCTGGCCAATTTCATCAACAAGAACCCGACCGTGGTGATGCTGGCCTTGGGCTTCCTCTTGATGATCGGCGCGGTGCTGATCGCCGACGGCTTCGGGGTGCATGTGCCGAAGGGCTACATCTACGCGGCGATGGCGTTCTCGGCCCTGGTCGAGGCGCTGAACATGGCCAGCCGCGCGGCGCAGAAGCGCAAGGCGGCTGGACAGCCGGCCGCAACGCCGCCTGAATAGGGATCATTGACGCGGGCGTGCTCCGATGCGGGGCGCGCCCGCTCTCAACGATATGTTTGCTAGGGCGGGCCGCAATTTCAGTGGTCCAACGGAAACGCTTTGGATCACGAACCGCACGTTTATACGGACGATCAGCGCCGCCTGACGCTCATCTCGGTGATGATCGTCTTCCTGCTCAGCGCCATGAGCCAGACGGTGGTCGCCACGGCCATGCCGCGCATCGTCGGCGAGTTGAAGGGCCTGCACCTCTACGCCTGGGCGACGACGGCCTACCTCCTGGCCTCGACCGTGATGGTGCCGATCTGGGGCAAGCTCGGCGACCTCTTCGGGCGCAAGCCGATCCTTCTGGCCGGCATCGCCGTGTTCCTGACCGGCTCGTGGCTTTGCGGCCTAGCGGGCGAGTTCGGCGACCTGCCGCTGCTCGGCGGCGGCATGACCCAGCTGATCATCTTCCGCTCCATCCAGGGCGTCGGCGGCGGGGCGCTGTTCACCACCGCCTTCGCGATCATCGCCGACCTCTATTCGCCGCGCGAGCGGGCCAAGTTCTCCGGCCTCTTCGGCTCGGTGTTCGGCGTGTCCTCGGTGTTCGGGCCGATCGTCGGCGGCTTCCTGACGGATCACGGAACGGTCACCCTCGCCGGCCACGTGATCGAGGGCTGGCGCTGGGTCTTCTACTTCAACGTCCCCTTCGCGGCGCTGGCCGTGCTGACCGTCCTGTGGAAGATGCCCACCGTTCCGGCGCGGGGCGGCGGCAAGATCGACTACCTCGGGGCGGGCCTGATCATCCTGGCCTTCGTGCCGCTGCTCCTGGCCATCACCTGGGGCGGACACACCTTTCCCTGGGCGTCGCCGGAGGTGATCGGCTGTTTCGCCCTGGCCGCCCTCTCGCTGGTCGCCTTCGTCTTCGTCGAGCGGGCGGTGCGCGATCCGGTGCTGCCGCTGGAGCTGTTCCGCAACAGGACCTTCGTCACCGCCAACGGCGCCGGCTTCGTCTACTCGATGGCCTTCATGGGGGTGACCTCGTTCCTGCCGCTCTACATGCAGGTGGGCCAGGGGATTCCGGCGACCACCAGCGGCCTGACCATGCTGGCGCTGATGGGCGGGATGATCGTTTCCTCGACGATCAACGGCCAGCTGGTCACCCACACCGGCAAATACAAGCCGTTCATGATCGGCGGCGGCCTGGTGCTGATGACCGGCGTCGGCCTGACCTGCTTCATCGGGCCGGACACCTCGGTGCTCGACCTGGCCTGGCGCCTGTTGATCATCGGGATCGGGCTCGGCCCCGGCCAGAGCCTGTTCGGCCTCGCCGTGCAGAACGCCGTGCCGCCGCACCAGATCGGCGTCGCCACCTCGTCCGGCCAATTCACCCGCCAGATCGGCTCGACGATGGGGGTCGCCCTGTTCGGCGCCCTGCTGACCGCCAACCTCACCGCCAACCTCGACCAGCGCGCCGCCGCCGATCCCGCCGCCGCCGTCGGCCACCTCGACCTCGGCGACCTGCAGCGCATGGCCCTGGAGCGCGACCTCGCCCGCAAGCAGCACATCGCCCCGGCGCCGCAGGCGGCCGCGTCCGACCGGATGATCCGCGAGAGCTTCTCCTCGGCCATCGTCAGCGGGCTGATCTTCAGCTTCTGCGTGCTGGTGATCGGCTTCTTCGTGATGCTGCTGATCCCGGTCATGCCGCTGCGCGAGCGCCCGACCGGGCCGCCCGCCACCGCGCCCGGCGAACCCGCGCTGAAGCCCGCGGAATAAGGTCAGAGAAAACTGTAGGGATCGACGTCGATCACCACCCGCACCGAGCCGGGCGGCTTCACCCGCGCGCGCCAGGTGGACAGGTAAGCTTGCAGGTCCACTGTGCGGTCGGCCCGCACCAGCAGGCGCTTGCGTCGCCGCCCGCGCACCAGAGCCAGCGGCGCATCGGCTGGGCCGAACACCTCCACCCCATCCGCGTTGGGGGCGGCGGCGGCCATGTCGCGCGAGAAGGCTTCCAGCGCCTGGGGATTCTCCGACGACAGGATCACCGCCCCCAGCCGTCCGAACGGTGGCAGGCCGGCGATCTCCCGCTCGGCCATCTCGGCGGCCACGAAGGCGTCGCGGTCGCCCGCCGCCAGGGCCTGCAGCACCGGATGCTCCGGCGCCCAGGTCTGCAGCATGGCCTTGCCCGGCCGCTCGCGCCGCCCGGCCCGGCCCGCCGCCTGGGCGAGCAGCTGGAAGGTCCGCTCCCCCGCGCGCAGGTCGCCGCCGCGCAGCGAGAGGTCGGCGTCGACCACCCCCACCAGCGTCAGGTTCGGGAAGTCATGGCCCTTCGCCGCCGCCTGGGTGGCGACCATGATGTCGATCTCGCCGGCCGCCATCGCCTCGATCATCCGCCGCGCCTCGCGCGCGTCGTAGGCGGTGTCGGAGGAGAAGACCGCCGTCCGCGCCTCGGGGAAGAGGGCCCGCACCTCCTCCTGCACCCGCTCGACGCCGGGGCCGATGGCGATCAGGCTCTCCTTGGCGCCGCAGTAGGGGCACTTGTCGGGCTTGGGCATCGAGAAGCCGGTCAGGTGGCAGACCAGCCGCCCGGTGTAGCGGTGCTCCACCAGCCAGCTGTCGGTGTCGGGCGAGCGCATCCGCTCGCCGCACGCCTTGCACAGCACCAGCGGCGCATAGCCCCGGCGGTTGAGGAACAGGAGCGCCTGCTCCCCCCGACCCAGCGTCTCGGCCACGGCGGCGACGAGCGGCGGCGAAAGCCAGCGGCCGACCTGCGGCGGATGCTCGCGCAGGTCGACCAGCTCGATCTCCGGCAACTGCGCCGCCCCATGCCGGGCCGAGAGCCGCAGCCACGCATAGCGCCCGGTCTCGGCGTTGCGCAGGCTCTCCAGCGAGGGCGTCGCCGAGGCCAGCACCACCGCCGCGCCCTCGATCTTGCCGCGCACCACGGCCAGGTCGCGGGCCTGGTAGATGAATCCCTCCTCCTGCTTGTAGGAGGCGTCATGCTCCTCATCGACCACGATGAGGGCGAGCTTGCGGAACGGCAGGAACAGCGCCGAACGCGCCCCCACCACGATCCGACAGCGCCCCGCCTGCACCGCCTCCCAGACCCGCCGGCGGGTAGGCGGGGCGACGTCGGAGTGCCACTCGGCGGGCGCCGCGCCGAACCGCTCGCCGATGCGGGCGATGGCCGCCTGGGTGAGCGCGATCTCGGGCAGCAGCACCAGCACCTGCGCCTCCGGATCACGCGCCAGGGCGTGGGCGACCGCCTCCAGATAGACCTCGGTCTTGCCCGAGCCGGTCACCCCGTCGAGCAGGCCGACCTGGAAATCGCCACCGTCGACGAGCCGCCTCAGCGCGGTCGCGGCGGCCGCCTGGCTGTCGTTGAGCGCCGGGCCGGGGCGCGATAGGTCGGGCGGATCGAACCGCGCCTCGGGCGCCTCGGCGACCACAGCGAGCGCGCCGTCGTCGATCAGTCCCTTCACCACGCCGGAAGAGACCCCCGCCGCCCGTGCGAGGTCGGCCGGCGAATGGCCCTCGCCGGCGGCCTGCATCACCCGCTCGCGCGCCGGGGTGGAGCGCGAGGGGGCCTGGCCGGTCGGCTGCACCCGCTTCACCGCCCGGGGCTTGGGCGCGCGGGCCCCGCGCAGGGCGATGGCCAGCGGGCCGCCGGGCATGTCCACCGCATAGCGCGCGGCCCAGTCGATGAACTCCAGGGTGTTCGGCGGCAGCGGCGGCTCCTCGAGCCGCGCCTCCACCGCCTTCAGCGGCCGGTTGCCGCCGGCGCCGTCGCGGATCGCCGTCACCACCCCGCGCACCAGCCGCGGCCCCAGCGGCGCGGCCACCTGGTCGCCGACTTCCAGCCCCATCCCCTCCGGCTCGGCGTAGTCGAACGCCTCCGGCAGCGGCATGGGCAGGAGAACGGAAGCGATGCGGCTCATCCTCCCTTCCCCCTGGAGGGGGGAAGGGCCGGGGATGGGGGTGGCGGCGCTTCAACCCGCGAGGCCTCGCAGAACCAACGCTCGAGCCTAGCCGTCCAAGTCGTGGTCGCGGAGAGGTCGCCACCCCCATCCCTGACCCTTCCCCCCTCCAGGGGGAAGGGAAAGACAGCGGCGGCCTCAGTCGCTAAAGGTCCGCGCAACAGAAGCGGAAATCCGGAAATGCAGCTCTTCCTCGACACCACCGACGTCGCCGTCCTAAAGGACCTGGCCGCCACCGGCCTGGTGGACGGCGTCACCACCAATCCCTCGCTGATCGCCAAGTCCGGCCGCAACATGCTGGAGGTCATCGCCGAGATTTGCGACCTCGTCGAGGGGCCGGTCAGCGCCGAGGTGGCCGCCACCGCCGCCGACCAGATGCTGGCCGAGGGCCGCAAGCTCGCCGGCATCGCCACCAATGTGGTGGTGAAGGTGCCGCTCACCCGCGAGGGCCTCATGGCCACCCGCGAATTCGCCCACGAGGGCATCCAGACCAACGTCACCCTCTGTTTCTCCGCCGCCCAGGCGATGCTCGCCGCCAAGGCCGGCGCGACCTACATCTCGCCCTTCATCGGCCGGCTGGACGACCACGGCGCCGACGGCATGGACCTGATCACCGAGATCCGCGCCATCTACGACAACTACGACTTCGACACCGAAATCCTCGCCGCCTCGGTGCGCTCGCCGGCCCACGTCACCGCCGCGGCCCTGGCCGGCGCCGACTGCTGCACCATCCCGCCGGCGACGTTCCTCGACCTGTTCAAACACCCCTTAACGGATCGCGGGTTAGAAGCCTTCCTCAAGGACTGGGCCGGAACCGGTCAGTCGATTCTGTAATGAGGGGCGGCGTATGGACATGGCGGGGGCTGCGGCGCAGCGGATGAACCAGGCCGAGGAGGTCAAAGCCTTCCTCGCCGCCAATCCTGAGATCCTGAAGAGTGATCCGGAGCTGCTGGGCCACCTCGGCCTGCGCCTCGACGCGGCCAATGTGGTGGACTTCGGCCCCGCCGCGCTGGCCCGCGTGCACGCCGCCCACCAGCGCGAATTCTCCGTCCGCCGCGAACTGGAGGAGACCGCCCAGGCCAACTTCTCCGCCCAGGCCCAGACCCACGGCGCGGTCGTCGACCTCTTGGAAGCCCGCAACCACTCCGACCTCGCCCGCCGCATCGACGAGCTGGCGCAACTGCGCTTCGGTCTCGTCGCCGGGATCGCGGGCCTCGAAGGCCCCGAGCGCGTGCCGGCCGGCTGGCGCGTCATGGCGCCCGGCCAGATCGACCTGATCGTCGGCGCCCAGCGCCTGGCCCTGATGGGCTTCGAGCCCACCGCGCTGGGCCTCTTCGGCGAGCGCGCCGGAGAGGTGCAGAGCATGGCCATCATCCGCATGGCCATCTGGGAGCCCGCGCGCCAGGGCCTCTTGGCCTTCGGCTCCTCCGATCCGGACGGCTTCACCGCCGACATGGGCGCCGAGCTTGTCGCCTTCCTCGCCCGCGTGGTGGAGCGCACCGCGGAGCGCTGGCCGGTCCTGTGACGGGCGCGCAGGCGCTCGACGCCTGGCTGGTCCATCTGGGCCAGGAACGGCGTTCCTCGCCGCGCACCCTGGAAGCCTATGGCTTTTCCGCCCGGCGCTACCTCACCTTCCTCGAACGCCACCTGGGCGGCGCGCCCACCGTCGCCGACCTCGCCGCCCTGACCGCCGGCGACGTGCGCGCCTGGCTCGCCTCCCTGCGCCAGGGCGACAAGCCGCTGTCGCCCCGCTCCGTCAGCCAGGCCCTCTCGGCCGTCCGCGCCTTCCACCGCTTCCTCGACCGTCGCCTGGGCGCGCCGAACGCCGCCCTGGCGCTAGTGCGCGGCCCGAAGGTCAAACCCGGCGCGCCGCGCCCGGTCACCGAGGACCAGGCCCGCGGCCTGATCGCCGAACCCGCCCTCGACCCCGACCGGGAAGACTGGGAAGCCCTGCGCGACGAAGCGGTGCTGACCCTGCTCTACGGCTGCGGCCTGCGCATCTCCGAGGCCCTGTCGCTGACCGGCGCCGACTGGCCGCTCGCCGAGGCCCTGCGCATCACCGGCAAGGGCGGCAAGACGCGGCTCGTCCCCGTGCTGCCGCGGGTCCGCGAGGCGATCGGCGGCTATCTGGCGGCGACGCCCTGGGTCTCGAAGGGCGACGAGCCCCTCTTCCGCGCCAAGCGGGGCGGGCCGCTATCCCCGCGCCATGTGCAAGCCACCATGCAGAACCTGCGGAGCCGCCTCGGCCTGCCCGACAGCGCCACGCCGCACGCCCTGCGCCACTCCTTCGCCACCCACCTGCTGGGCGCCGGCGCGGACCTGCGGGCCATCCAGGAACTGCTCGGCCACGCCTCGCTCTCGACGACCCAGCGCTACACCGGCGTCGACGCGGCGGGCCTGCTCAGCGCCTATGCGAAGGCGCACCCCCGCGCCTGATGGGGGGCGCAGGCCGCGGCGCTTCGACATCGCGCACCACGATCACTGGAATCCGGCATTGGCCAACCCGACGATCGACCGCCAGTTCCATGCGGGCGGCGGGCAGTTCGGTCAGCTTTTGCAGTTGGCCAGAGTCCGCGCCCGCCTTGCGGACGCCGGCGAGCCCGCACTCCACCTCTCCGGGCTTCAGGGGCAGTCCGGTCGCCGGCGCGGCCGTCAGGGCGGCGGCGAGAAGGGCGGCGGTCATCATGATCGATCTCCTTCCGCGAGGCCCCAAGGATACCACGCTCAGTCGGGATCGACGATCTCCAGCCGCTCCGCCCTGAGGCGCTTCACGGTCAGGTCTCCGACGCTCAGCCGTCCGATCCGCGCCCGTTTCACCGCCAGCGCGCCGATGGCCAGCGCCCCGAGGCTTGCCGCGCCGAGCAACAGGGCGCCGAGCGCTCCGGCGCCGATGGCGACGGCGCCGGTTTGGGAAGGCTTGAGCGGAATGAGTTCGTTCATCTGCGAAGGGAACCGCTGCCAACGAGGATAAGCAAGGTCCATCGGAGGCCGTTCGCGGCGATGCGGTGCATGGTTTGAGGCATGGCGCTGCGCGCCACCCTCACCATGACGAGGTTCTGCTGAGGCCAGTCATCCCGAGGGGCGGCGAAGCCGCGCGTTTCGAAGGGCGCAGGGCTTCGCCGCCAGGCTAGGGCAGGCAGACCATCATCCGCGTCGCGGCCGGGCCGCCGCGGGCGGTGGAGTGCCGCTGCTGCACCTCGCCGGTGTAGAGGAAGCCGGCCTTGACCAGCACGTTTCCCGAGGCCGGGTTGTCGTCGAAGTGGCCGGCGACGACGATCCGCCGACCCCATTCTTCGTGCGCCCAGAGCGTCGCCGCCTCGGCCGCCTCGGTGGCGTAGCCGCGGCCCCAGTAGGGGCGGCCGAACCAGTAGCCGAGCTCGGAGCCGAAAGGTTCGGAGGGGTGGAAGCCGAGCACGCCGACCAGGCCGTCCGCCTCGTCCTCGACGGCGAAGACGATCTCGCGGGCGAGGTCATGGCCTTCCACCGCCTGCAGGAAGCCTTCGGCGTCCTCCAGCACGTAAGGGTAGGGCATCCGCGTGGTCATCCGGCAGACGTCGAAGTCGTTGCAGAGCGCGGCGATGCGCGGCGCGTCGGCGCGGGCCGGCGCGCGCAGCGTCAGGCGCTTGGTCTTGAGTGCGGGCCTTCTACTCATCCGATCCTCCTTGACCCCTCTGTCGGGGGCCTTGGGCGCAAAACAAAAGCGGGGAGTCCGGCGTTCCGGACTCCCCGCTTGAAGAGGTCGTCTATCCGGATCGCCTACTTAGGAAGGCCGATCCGGATTTGTGAGGTCGGATCGGGTTATTCGGCCGCCGGGGCCTCCGGCGTCGCCACGGTCACGTAGGTGCGGTTGTCGCGCTTGGTGACGAACTTCACCGCACCGGCGGCGAGGGCGAACAGGGTGTGGTCGCGGCCCATGCCGACGTTCAGGCCCGGCCAGAACTTGGTGCCGCGCTGACGCACGATGATGTTGCCCGCGTCGACGGCTTCGCCGCCGAACTTCTTCACGCCGAGGCGGCGGCCGGCCGAGTCGCGCCCGTTGCGCGAGGAGCCGCCGGATTTCTTGTGAGCCATCTTGCTCTCCTACGCTTTCGACAGGGCGACTTACGCCTTGTCGGAGTCCTTCTTGGCCGCGGCCTTCTTCGGCGCGGCTTTCTTTTCACCGTCGTCGGCCTTGGCGGCGGCCTTCTTCGGAGCCGCCTTGGCTTCGGTCGCTTCGGCCTTGGCCGCCGGCTTCTTCGCCGGCGCGGCCTTGGCCTCGGTCTTCGGGGCGGCGGCCTTCTTGGCCGGCGCCTTGGTCTCGGTGGCCGCTTCGGCTTCCACGATCGGCGCTTCGGCGGCGGCGAGGGTTTCCTCGGCCTTCACCGGGGCGGCCTTCTTCGCCGGCTTGGCGGGTTCGGCGGCGCGAACGGCCAGGCCGCGGGCGCGGGCGTCGAGTTCGGCCTTAGGGGTCAGGTCGACCTTGCCGTCCCACTTGGTCTCCTTGCCGCCGGCGGTGATGCCGACCACGCGCAGCACGCTCTCCAGCTGGCGGTGGCCCTTGGTGCGGCGATAGCCCTGGCGGCGGATCTTCTTGAAGACCTTGATCTTCTCGCCCTTGCGGGTCTCGATCAGGGTGGCCGCCACGGAGGCGCCGTCGACGGTCGGGGCGCCCACGGTCACCGCGTCGCCGTCGCCGAGCATCAGCACGTCGCCGAACGCGACCTTGGCGCCCGGTTCGCCGTCGAGCTTTTCGACGACCATCAGGTCGCCCGGCTGAACCCGGTACTGTTTGCCGCCGGTCTTGATCACCGCGTACATCGGTCTTCTCGTTCGGTTGAGGCGCGGCCTGCGAACGCGGCCACGCGCAAAATGCATTGCGCCCGCAGGCGAGACCCGCGGGCGAGGGAGGGCGCTTTATACAGACGGGCTCTCTCAAGTCAACGCGCGGACAGGCGCGAAACCGCGATTTGAATCGCCCAGAAATCCGCTGGACTGTGATACTATAACAGTATACGGCTGAGGCGTGAATACGGCCCTGCTCACCTCCGTCGCTGCCACCGGTTTCGCTGTCGCCTTCCTGCACGCGGCGCTGCCGACGCACTGGCTGCCGTTCGTGCTGGTGGCGCGGGCGCGGGCGTGGTCGCTGCGCAAGACCCTGGGCGTCACGGCCCTCGCCGGCGTCGGCCACGTTGTGGTGACGGTGCTGCTCGGCGTCGCGCTTACGGCGCTTGGCCTAGTGATCCGCCCGCAGCTGGGTGCGGTCTTCCCCTATGTCGTCGGCGGCCTGTTGATCGCCATCGGCGTGCTGCAGGTGCTGCGCCATCGGCACGCGCATGCGGCCAGGACGCCGGACCGGCGCCTGTCGGACGGCGGCGCGGCGCTGGCGCTGGTGGCGCTGCTGGCGCTCTCGCCCAGTGAGGCCTTCCTGCCGCTGTTCCTGGCCAATGTGGAGCATGGCTGGCCCGGCTTCGCCCTGCTCAGCGCCGTGCTGGCGGCGGCGACCCTCCTCGGGATGCTTCTCTTTACCGGCCTGACCGCGGCCGGCGCCGCGCGGCTGAACCTCGGCGCGCTGGAGCGCTATGAGGGGGTGATCCTGGGTGTCGCCCTCTGCGGCCTGGGGCTCGGGGTGATCCTGCTGGAAGGCTAGAGGCTTCCTAAGCCCCGGCCGCGCGCTTACATGGCGGCCATGACCGACAAGACCCCCGTCACCGTGCTCACCGGCTATCTGGGCGCCGGCAAGACCACCCTGCTCAACCGCATCCTCACCGAGGACCACGGCAAGCGCTACGCCGTGATCGTCAACGAGTTCGGCGAGGTCGGCATCGACAACGAGCTGATCGTCGGCGCCGACGAGG
>JADZBR010000105.1 GCA_020852035.1 Caulobacteraceae bacterium | reverse complement strand
GCGCGAGAAATAGACATGCTCGAAGATGCAAAAGCGCGGCCTGGCCGGGGCGAAGGGGCGCGAGGAATGAAGCTGGCCCGCCTCGATCACCACCATCTCGCCGGGTTCGACCTCGCGCAGGAATTCCGCGCCGATGAGGTCGAGCGCGCAGGTTTCGGACGAGCGCGCGTAACCCTCTCCGATCTTGCCGAGGACGAGGGGGCGGACGCCCAGGGGGTCGCGCACGCCGATCAGCTTGGTGCGGGTCATGGCGACGATGGAGAAGGCACCCTCGACCGCCCTGAGCGCGTCCTTCATCCGCTCGGCCAGCGTCTTCTGCATCGACCGCGCCATCAGGTGGATGATGCATTCGCTGTCGGACGAGGACTGGAAGATCGCGCCGCGTTCGATCAGGTCGCGGCGGAGCTGGGCGGCGTTCGTGAGGTTGCCGTTGTGGGCGATGGCGCAGCCGCCGATGGAAAACTCGCCGAAGAAGGGCTGCACGTCGCGGATCGCGGTATGGCCCTTCGACCCGGCGGTGGAATAGCGCACATGGCCGATGGCGAGGCTGCCGGGCAGCGCGGCCATCACCTCGGCCTTGGTGAAGTTGTCGCGGACATAGCCGAAGCGCTTGGCGTTGTTGAAGCCCTCGGCCGCGTCATGGGCGACGATACCGCCGGCTTCCTGGCCGCGATGCTGGAGCGCGTGCATGCCGAGCGCCACGAAGTTCGCCGCGTCGGCCACGCCGATCACGCCGAACACGCCACACTCCTCCTTCAGCTTGTCGTCATCGAAAGGGTGCGAAAGGAATGGGCGCATGGGCCGGGCTCTCCGATTCCGGGGGCAGGTCGTGTTGGCGCTTCCTTTAGTCCCAATATGCCGCCATGTCACGGGGCCAGGGCGGGGAAATCGGGATCAGGGGGTCACGGTTTTGGCACCGGTGGTGTTGGTCGTATCGACCGCGGCGCCGGTGCCGGTCGCGCCGGTTGCCGCCGGATCGACGGTCGTCTCGGCGCCGCAGGCCCCGACGAGAGTGTTGTATTGCTGGGCGATCCAGCCGGGCGCGTCGGAGGGCACCTGTTCGTTCAGCTTGGCCGAGACCGAGGCGAAGACGGCGGCGGAGCGGGAATTGTCGACCATGGGCACCGCGGCCTCGGCCATGAGGCGGTCGTAGACGAGGAAGGCCACGGCCACGAGAAGGACGCCGCGCGCGACCCCGAAGAGAAAGCCCAGGCCCTGATCGATGCCCGACAGGGCCGAACGCTGGATGATCGCCGAAAAGAGCGGCGTGAAGATCGAGACGAGGATCAGCGCGCCGGCAAAGACCGCGAAGAAGCCGGCGATGGTCGAAAGTTCGCAATTGTCGCCGAGGAACTTGTCGAGGACCGGGATCTGCTTGATCAGCGGCGCGGCCTTGGCGGCGAAGTAGAAGCCGGCGATGCCGGCGGCGACCCAGCCGAGGATCGCGAAGATCTCGCGCACGAGGCCGCGGCTGTAGGCAAGGATCGCCGACAGCAGAACGACGACAAGCACGCCCGCGTCAACGATGGTGAAGCCTTCCATGCCCGTCTTCCTTCCTAGCCTGCGGCGAACAGATCACCGACGAATGTCACCAGATCGGGCATCTTGCGCACCCGCAGTCCCGCATCGCCTTCGGATTTGCTCCGCTCGGGCGCCACTGCCTGTGTGAAACCAAGTTTTCGGGCTTCTTTCAACCTGTTTTCAGTTTGCGACACCGGGCGCAGGGCGCCGGAGAGGGATATTTCACCAAAGATGACCATGTCGGCGGGCAGCGCGATGTCCTCGCGCGCCGAGAGAAGGGCGGCGGCGACGGCAAGGTCGGCGGCGGGTTCGGAGACGCGCATGCCCCCGGCGACGTTGAGGAACACATCAAGCCCGGCGAAGGGAATCCCGCAGCGGGATTCGAGCACGGCGAGGATGGTCGAGAGCCGCCCGCCGTCGAGCCCGACGACGGTGCGGCGCGGCGTGCCGAGCGGCGAGGGCGCGACGAGGGCCTGGATCTCGGTCAGGACCGGGCGCGTGCCCTCGATCCCGGCGAAGACGGCGGAGCCGGGGCTGGCCTGCCCGCGTTCGGAGAGAAAGAGCGCCGAAGGGTTCGACACTTCGCCAAGGCCCGCGCCGGTCATCTCGAAGACGCCGATCTCGTCGGCGGGGCCGAAGCGGTTCTTGACCGCGCGCAGGATGCGGAACTGGTGGCCGCGCTCGCCCTCGAAATAGAGGACGCAATCGACCATGTGCTCGACCACGCGCGGGCCGGCGATCTGGCCGTCCTTGGTGACATGGCCGACGAGGATGATGGCGGTGCCACGCTTCTTGGCGAAGGTCACAAGCTCATGCGCCGAGGCGCGGACCTGCGCGACCGAGCCCGGCGCGGCCTCGACCATGTCGGCCCAGAGGGTCTGGATCGAATCGATGATCGCCAGATCGGGGCGCTCGCTGTCGAGTGTCGTCAGGATGTCGCGCAGGTTCGTTTCCGAGGCGAGAAGGACCGGCGCATCGGAAAGGCCGAGGCGGCTTGCCCGCATCCGCACCTGCGCGGCGGCCTCCTCGCCGGAGATATAGAGGCATTTCAGCCCCTTGCCGGCGAAACTTGCGG